>JANYDR010000552.1 GCA_025363495.1 Cyclobacteriaceae bacterium
TATATCTTGGGCATGATGGTTTCATAGAGCAATTGCATGAATCCGCCTTTTTTCTTTGCCATGGTTATTTAGAGTTTAAGGTTTAAGGTTTCTTGTTTGATCGCTGGTGACGAGTTAAAGATAGCACGAGTTTTTAATTATTAAAATTCACTTCCCGAAGAGCGACCCAGGTGAGTCATTGCGCAACGGAATCCAATATAAGCACGGGAAGAGTCTTTAAACTCGTAAGTTCTTGTACCTGTTTCAAGGTAATAAGCTACATCTTTCCAAGAGCCACCACGAACAACCTTCTTAGGAGCAACCTTAGCATTGTATTTTTTATTGTCTGGATCAGCGCGCGGATCAATAAATTGAGGATTCAGATCCCATACTGTAGGAACAGACGCAGGATTAAAATCATCAAGGCACCATTCAGAAACGTTTCCAGATGTGTCAAACAAACCATAGTCGTTAGGAAAATAGGATTGAACAGGTGATGTGTAAGCAAACCCGTCATCATAGAAGTTACCTCTTCCGGGCTTGAAGTTCGCGAGCATACAGCCTTTTGCATTACGGAGATATGGATTACCCCATGGATATTTTGCCATATCTCTTCCTCCTCTGGCCGAATATTCCCATTCTGCCTCCGAAGGCAAACGGAATCCAGGCATAGGAAATTCTCCCACGGTCTTCCTGAAATCATTCAGATAAGCTGTTCTCCATTTTCCAAAGAATACAGCTGCATCCCAGTTAATACCTACTACAGGATAATCGTCATAGCCTGGGTGCCAGTAGTAATAGTCCTGAATTGGATCTCCCATGTGGTGAGCAAAGTCGCGGACCCACGAAGTTGTATCGGGGTAATATTTCTGCCTGAATTCTTCTGCACTTACAGCTGGAAATCCTTCAATGGTTCCATTGTCAATAAGGAAGAAGTTAGTGAACTGGCGATATTCATTATTGGTGATTTCGGTGTCATCCATGAAGAATGGTCCGATGGTGATCTGTTTGTTAAAGTTGATTTGAGTAGAAGCAGGATCTTCATCGGCCTGGCCCATGTGGAATGTACCGGCAGGAATTGGAACCATTCCATAAGGTATAGTCATTACCCAGCCTTCACGATTTCCCACTCCCACTAATTCTCCCTGGTCTCCACCCTTCTTGCCCCCAATTCCGAGCAAGCCACAACCCCCTATTGATAAGCAGATAGTTGCTAAAGCCAAATAACCAAGACTTTTCGATGTCACCTTTACCTTCATAATCATGTTGTTAAGTCTGTTTCCAAGTCGGTTTTTGTCCAACGAACGGACCATAAATTTATTTCATTACTCTGTCTTGCCAAAAAATAGAGTTCCCAAATTCAGCAAAATCTTGAAAAAACCCAAAAATGTTTTGATTTAGTAACGAAAACGGGGCGTTCTAATGATCTTTTTACCACTGGAATTCACCGGAAGGCTATACGAAACCATTAATTCATGCGATGTAGGCTGTTTTGCCTGTTGGTCTTTTACAATGTAATCTAATGAATAACCAACTTTCAACGATTTATCTTTTAGGAGGCTATATCCGACAATTAAAACAGCCGCTTCCGACTGCCGGAAGGAAAGTCCTCCCCAAAAAATGTCCTTAAAATAGGCTATACCGCCAAGATCAAACTGGGTTTTGGTGAAATCACTTTTAACAAGAGTGACAAACTGTATACGAATGTCAAAATTCAGATCATAGTAATAGCCACCCGTAAAATAAATGTGTTGCTTCAGTTGATTGCTTTCGGTCAAGCCAAAATCGTAAGTCGGCTGACTAAGATGATCAATACTTACCCCTATATAATATTTCTCTTTTTTATATAATGCACCGAAAGCAAAATCAGGACGAAGTTGAGTCTCTCTTCCCGACTTACTGGCCAACAGAGGATCATTCTGATCTGTCGCCCTTAAAATGCCGAAATCTATTTTTTGCGCGAACACCCCTGCCCGAACTCCAAGGCTAAGCTTAGCATCCCTGATCTTCATGTAATAAGAATATGAGAACTGAGCTTCCTGATTAGTAAGAGGTCCAAGGTTGTCATTCACGATATATCCTCCAATACCTCCTTTGAGTTTGGCAACAGGAGTGTTAACGCTTATGATCTGAGTAACCGGAGGGCCGCCATCTCCATATGTTGGAGTGTATCCAAGCCATTGACTTCTGTAAAGCGCCGTGATTTTAGTAACACCATCTGTGCCGGCGGCGGCAGGATTGTAATAGAAAGTGTTAAACATATATTGTGAGAACTGAGGGTCTTGCTGGGCCCAACCATCAATTGTAAAAAAAGCCGCAAAGATTAGTACAAACTTTTTCACCCTACGATCATGAATTTCAAATATAAGTCAAATAACTGGTCAGTATCCTCGACAATTATGAATTGCCAGTACGATTGTAGACCAAGAAACGAAAGAAACCTACGTTTTTATTTAGAAAGGTTCGCCTTTTTAATGTAGAGCTCTAAGGCTCCCGTCATTGAGGGGGCATTTGGAAGAGGAGCTTCGATATCCAGGAGAAGGCCCGCGTCTTTTACAGCCTTCGCTGTGGTGGGGCCAAAAGCAGCAATCCGGGTATTATTCTGCTTGAAATCCGGGAAGTTCGTAAAAAGGGAGTGTATGCCTGAAGGACTGAAGAAGGCTAGTATATCATAGAATACTTCTTTCAGGTCTGAA
>JANYDR010000555.1 GCA_025363495.1 Cyclobacteriaceae bacterium
TACAATAAAAGCTTCAACCATGAACTGGTAAACCAGCTGAGCGCGTGAGCTGCCAAGCACCTTGCGTATACCAACTTCCCTTGTGCGTTTAACAGCTTCTGCTGTCACCAGGTTGATGAAGTTGATGCAAGCCGTTATCAAAAGGAAAATGCCAATAACACTGAATGCGATTTGTGCCTCAACGGGTAGTTTTGTGTTATAGTTTCCAAAACGATTATCCGAATGGATTTTGTAGAGCGGCTGAATGATGTATGAGCCATTGCTCTCACCGTCATTTGCTGCCACATACTTTTTCACAAAAAACGTAAGTTGTTTTTCAATCGATGCGATTGATTCATTTTGCTTTAGAAGAAAATAACAATTGTCAGAATCCGACACATCACCCCAATTCTGATTTGCCGACCTTTTTATTGTTGCATATGAGAGGATTAAATCAAATGGAAGATCAGTATTGTCGGGAAAATCCTCCATCACCGCAGTGATTTTGTACTGGACGTTATCATATTCGATCAACTCCCCTACAGCATCCTGTTTTCCAAAATATTTGCTCGCCCATTTTTCAGAGATAATAGCCTCGTTGGCATCGTTAAGACTTTTTGTTGCTGACCCAATCAGGATTCTGCGGTCAAAGATTTTAAAGAATGCAGGTTCAGTGAACGCAACCCCTTTCGGTTCCTTGTATTTTCTGACTTGATTTTGATTATAAACCGTAATGAGATTCTCTCTTCGATAGGAGATAAAAATAGCTTCCTCGATTCCGGAAATATCTTCTTTCAACGCATCAGGCAACGCCCTGGGAATTCCTTGCGTATAATTATAGCCTTCGTTGCCTTTCGACTCAGACACCACTCTAAAAATCCGATCACCTTTAGCGTGATACGTATCATAACTATTTCCCTTTTTAACCAGTAAGAAAAGGATAATGCTGCAGGTTATGCCGAGTGTAAGACCCGCAATGTTGATAGCGCTATACCCCTTGTTGTGAAGTAAATTCCTCCATCCGGTCTTAAAATAGCTTTTAATCATGATGGAGTTATTTGATTTTTTATATCCCTCTGCTGGTCTGATAATCCCTGGCCTGAAAAGCAATAATACATCGATAATAAACCGGAGGTCTGCTTTCCGCTTTCCACTTTTAACTTTCTGCCTCTGATAAACTTCCATCAGGTCTCCCTCAATGTAATCGGCCATCTTCGGGTGGCAGTACCAGCGGAAGAAGCGAAGGAATAGTTTGGGCGGAGAATCAGTGGGCTTCATAAGAACTCAATTTGCCAGATTGATTTGCATCACCGTCTTTGGTATTGCTTTCCAGAGCTCATCCCTGGTAGCTTTGGAATACCGCATTGCTTTTTTACCGAGCGCTGTAATTTCAAAATAACACTTCGGGCGACCAGCCCTCTCCTCCGTTGCTTCACCTGCAAATGACTTCAGATAACCTTTGTCCTCCAGTCTTTTGAGAGCAGTATGCATAGCACCCATACTTACGTTGCGCGAGAGCCGGGTTTCGATTTCGTCCTTTATGGATACGCTGTAGGCTTCGTTATTTAATATACCGATGGTGAGAATCACTATTTCTTCAAACTCGCCCAGTTGAAATTTCTTCATGTCGGAATAATTTAATCCAAATGTAGGAATAATAATCGTGCCAGATTAATTCTTTTATTATTCTGATTACTTTCTAAATTATCTGGCCAATTGATCACTCGTGAACAAGTATTGACCGATTACGGTCAATACTTCCGGGCCGGTGTTGCGCGGAAGACATGCGCCTAAGGGTGCCGTTGCTTTCAACCAACTTATTCCAGCTTTAAACTATTAACTGGATTCATCGAAGCTGCTTTTACCGATTGATAACTCATCGTAAGAAACGCTAATAGAAGTATAAGTGACCCGGCACCAACAAACATCATAGCATTCATTTCCACTTTTTCCGGATAGGACTCCAGCCATTGATTACCAAAATAGTAGGCAACAGGTATAGCGATGATGATCGCTACTACAATTATTTTGAGAAAATCCTTTGAAAGTGTAACAACGATAGAGCTAACCGAAGCTCCTAGTACCTTTCGGATGCCAATTTCTTTAAAACGTTTTTCAGCTGTTAACAAGGCTAATCCAAACATTCCGATACATGAAATGAAGATAGTTAAGCCTGCTCCCGTAACCATAACGCGTTTCCACCGTGCTTCATTTGCCAGACTTTGAAGATATTTATCTTCAAGGAAGTCATATCGAAACGGCAGCAATGGAAATTCTTTTTTGAATGCAAGTTCTATCTTTTTTAATGAAGACGATTCCGACCCAGGCTCTATCTTTGCATAGATCCGATCATACGATTTTTCCGGAGCCATCTTAAACACATATGGTTCAATTTTTTGCACCAAAGATCCAATGTAATAGTCGCCAATTACACCTATCACTCTTAATTTCTTACCATCATCTGTGGTAAATTCCACACCGACAGGGTCACTCCAACCCGCCGCCTTAACAAAGGATTCATTGACCAAAACAGCATTACTGGAATCAGATGGAAAGTCCGGCGAAAAATTGCGACCGCTTAGCAATGGAATGGAAAGAACGGATAAATAATTTTCGTCTATCTTTTCCTGGGAGAATGGTTTTGTTTCACCATTCACCTTCCATGATGACATGCCACCCCAACCAGAGTGAGTTACGGTATGGATAGTACCATGCTTTAGAAGCTCCTCCCTCATAAATTCATATTCGCCTTGCTTTAACTCATTTTTATAAATAGCAATTATATTTTTACTATTTAATCCCCAATCCATTGTTGTCAAGTAATTAAATTGCTGATATACAATAATGGCTGCGAGTGTCGTCATCGTCGCTAACGTAAATTGCATGATTACTAATGTTCTTTGAAAATAATTATTACTTGTCATTTGAAGACGTTTCTGGAGCGTTTGTAAAGGGCTGTATCCTGAAAGAACAAATGCAGGGTAGAATCCAGAAATAATCCCGGTAAGCAAGAAGAGCAGGAGATATCCCGTAATCAATTTCGCGTCTAATAGATATGACAAGGCTAGATTCTTATTGACCATATCATTGAAAACCGGTACGATTAACTGAACAATTATCAGGGCAAGTACGAAGGCCACGCTGCAAAGAAGAAAAGATTCACCCAGAAATTGTTTTAGTAATTCTGACCTTTGAGCTCCGATTACTTTTCTTATACCGATCTCCTTAGATCTTCTCATTGATTGAGCAATCATTAAATTAATGAAGTTAAAAGAAGCAATCAGCAAAATGAACAAGGCAATTCCCAAAAGAATATAGGAATAGGATTGCTTGCTGGGCTCTGTTAATCCCTCATTTGCACTGAAGTCTTCGCTAAGATGAATATCATATATGGGCTGAAGCTGATGCTGAAATACAACCGAAGCACCAAACATAGAACGAACATTGGTTAGAATTCCGTTAGCTTCTTCTTCAAAAATCTGTTGA
>JANYDR010000584.1 GCA_025363495.1 Cyclobacteriaceae bacterium
AATATCTGTTGGTGTAACGAGGCTTAACTATAGCAGCTTAAAGGACCGTAACCTCTAAACTTAGTATGGTTCATTACTTCCCCATACCTCAGAGGTACTTTAACCCGAACGACAAATTTGGTTACATGGCTCTCTCATCCAGTAGGTAATTTATATAAACACACGCCTCGTGGCGTACCAGATTGTACAGATTTTCACGGAAATAATTAAAACGCACTTTTAAGGCTGATAAAAAATCCACAGATTGACAGCTTCGCCGTTCGGCTACGTGAACAGCGATTGATCTGGAAGCTGACTCATAGTTTGCTTGTGTAGGTTCACCTACCTTTTTAGCGACGCTAGCAGCTTGCTGCATCCGTGGATTTTAGAAAATGACTCTAATGCACTCAATTGTATTTATCCGTGAAAATCTGTGCCATCCGTGGCAAAGTGCTTCTTCACCGAAACTGAAATAGCCTAGCTAAAGTATAAAATATTGTTTTTGCCTGAAAGGTCTTTGGAATCGTGGCAAAGGTTTTTTATTTCAGCCTAAGTCAATTCGAAATATAGCTTTACCCAAGCATGTCTTAGAATCCTTGTCAAAGGCAAACATGACAAAGTAGGACTAATTACTTTGTCGCAACCGATTACGTCATAAAACCATTCAGGACCAACGATTTTTCCCAAGCAAATTAGCATTAAATGCACCCACTTCAGAAGCTGTCAGCCCACCGTTGACTTTTCAGGATTTGTCTGTCGACTCACTTTAGGTTATAAGAAAAATAATGTTCCCATAAGCCTGGCAGCAATTGAATATTCATTGCTTTCTTTGCTCCATATTTATTAGAGAATCAGGCCTTGGCTATATATGGGTGTATTGCACAAAAACTATCGTAACTTAAACCCATCCGCCTTTTAACCCATTCAATGGAATCATCAACAAGCAGTCATCACAAGTTATCCGTAGGGGGAATTTTAATCGCGCTGGGAATTATATATGGTGACATCGGAACCTCACCTATTTATACACTCAAATTTATTATAGGCGATCGCATGATCACAGAAGATCTGGTACTCGGTGGGCTCTCCTGTATTTTCTGGACGCTAACTATGATCACCTCCTTAAAATATATATACCTGGCACTGAATGCCGACAATAAAGGTGAAGGAGGAATTTTCGCCCTGTATGCACTGGTGAGAAAATACAAGGCTGGATGGGTTATTTATCCAGCAATCATTGGTTGCTGCACGCTCATCGCAGATGGATTTATTACCCCAGCAATCAGCGTCTCTTCCGCAGTGGAAGGTATAAGATTGATATATCCTTCCATTCCCACTATGGGAATAGTTATCGCAATCATCGTAGCCCTTTTTATTTTTCAGCAATTCGGATCTTCGGTGGTAGGAAAAACATTCGGACCGATTATGTCCGTATGGTTTGTCATGCTGGCGGTGTTGGGGACTAACTATTTATTGCAAAATCCAATTGTTCTAAAGGCATTAAATCCTGTCTATGCTTTTAAACTGATCTACGAATATCCAAAAGGCTTTTGGTTATTGGGTGCCGTTTTTCTTTGTACCACCGGAGCAGAAGCACTTTACTCAGACTTGGGTCATTGCGGAAAATCCAACATTCGTATTGGATGGCTCTTTGTAAAAGTATGTCTGCTGCTGAATTATTTTGGACAGGGTGCATGGCTGCTCACGCAACAAGGCAAGTTATTGGGCGAAGAGATTCCATTCTACTCCATTATGCCACAACAGTTTCTGTTTCTTGGGATCGTTATTGCAACCATGGCAACAATCATTGCGAGTCAGGCACTGATCTCCGGAACGTTTTCACTTGTCAATGAAGCCATAAAACTTAAACTCTGGCCGGCAACACAGGTTCTTTTTCCAAGTGCTTCGCGGGGTCAGATGTATATACCGGCCATTAACTGGATATTGATGGCAGGAAGTATCCTTGTCATTATCATTTTCGAAGAATCTTCTGCAATGGAAGGTGCATACGGACTGGCAATTACGGTCAATATGCTAATGACCACATCATTATTGGTATTCTATTTTACGATAGCGAAAAAATCCATTGTCACCGCTACACTTCTTGGCCTTGTGTTCTTTTCACTGGAAGGAATGTTCCTTATCTCCAATCTTGATAAATTCAATCATGGTGGTTGGTTTACCTTCCTGATCGCCTTTATATTTTTTGTAATGATGTTCATTCTTCACAAGGCACGTCAACTCAGACAACAGCATACTGAATTCGTGGATTTGCGCCACTATGAAAATATTCTGAAAGATTTGCAGAACGATCTGGAAATTCCAAAAGAAGCCACCAACCTTGTTTACTTGGCGGTAGCGGATAGCCGCCGGTACATCGACTCGAATATCATCTATTCCATTTTACGAAAAAGACCCAAGCGCGCTGATGTCTATTGGTTCGTACATGTTGAGACCGTAGACAGTCCCTTCACCAGCAAGTATTCAGTTGACACAATTATTCCGCAGCGTTGCTTTTTTGTGAGAATAAAATTAGGGTTTAAAGTACCGCACCGGGTCAATCTTTTATTCAATCGTATCGTTCATGACATGGCAAAAGATTCAGAAATAGATCTGATCAGTCCATACGCGCCTCTGCAAAAGCACCACATGATGTCCGATTTCAAATTCGTGATTTTGCACTCGTGGGCATCGACTGATAGTGAGATCTCCTTGTTTGATGGCATCATCATTTCCGGATACCGGATGATAAAATCGATAAGTCTTTCTGCTGAAGAATTGTATGGACTTGAAACAGCAAATGTAGAAATTGAAAAAGTGCCGATTATGGTCGGGCCGGTGGCGAAGGTGAGGATTAAAAGGGAATCGGGGAATGTTTAGACATTATGCAAGTATGCTTTTCTTAAAGTAGGAACTTGCCCGGTTGCTCTAAACAACTACAGGCCTCGACTTTACCATGCCTTCATTTGTTTTTTCAATTCTTCATGGGTTATTGATTCTCCTCTGCCCATCTCAGCCTCCGCTTCATCTAATTCATAGTTATATTGTTCAATGCCTATTCGCCCCTCATTCTTGAGACCATAATGAGGCACTGCTTTTAATGTTTTTAACAGAGAGATATCTTCCACTTGCTCAAGTTCTTTAATAAGCAAGGAACGTTCGGCTTTGATGTCCATAATTTTTCTGGTTTCCATCTTCAAATTTAACATTTCCATACTTGTTTTCGGTTCTTAATGGCAATTTC
This sequence comes from Cyclobacteriaceae bacterium, assembly GCA_025363495.1. GTDB lineage: Bacteria > Bacteroidota > Bacteroidia > Cytophagales > Cyclobacteriaceae > ELB16-189. The sequence continues at coordinate 3,224 of JANYDR010000584.1, forward strand.
TGACTTGAGTTCTCCGGAAACATGCTTCAATTAAAATTTGCAATGGGGTCTAAGAGATCAAAATTCTTCTTGATCCTTTTTCTTTCCCGTTCTGACGCCCTTTTCTTACCGCTAGATTTGATGCTCTCAATAAATTTTTTAGCATCGTTTCCGCGCAATACCGGCGTTTCTTTAATTGGCTTTGCCATAAATAATTGTACTACAAAAGTAAATTGTTTATTTGGCGATTTGAAATATTTTCGTGTCTGGAATTCCTGACATAATCGGGTTACTATTTCTACGAATGATCAGGAAGGCTGCTATTCTTGCGATGCCTTTAAAAAGGCAGATCAATATCATGAAAAAATGGTTTTGAAAGCTTTTTGGCTTTTGGATAAAATGGTACGCAAGATTATCTTAGATTACAATAAGGATATGGGCTATGAATGGCTTATGGCTCAACGATATCTGTAATTGCGCTAGATAAAGCTTGAACACAAAATGATGATTAAAGTATTGATTATCGGGCTGTTTATTGTGCTTAGATCATTCTCTGTTGAGAACACCTCGTATCGGCTATATGACATTCAATTTGAAATTAACTCGAGCAAATTAACTGATGATCAAATAAAGGCTCTGGAAGGTGTAATCAGAACGATTAGAGAAATATGGAAAGAAAGTCCAGAAAAGAAATTCACTCTTTGGATAAACGGGAACGCTGACGCATCCGAAGAGGATGCAAAACGACTCTCCAATGACCGAGCCGAAATAGTTAGAAAACAATTAACAAATCTGGGGCTGACGGATGTAACATTTATAACAAAGGGCTTCGGGGCCAATAAACCTTTAACCAACTCAACTAATGATACCGCAAAAAGGCGGAATGCAAGAGTCGATTTCAAAATTACACTTGAGTAAGCGCAACTACAACAAGAGCTATCGGTCAGTGCCGGGAGAAGGTTAAAATAAATAGTTATCTTGTTATTGAGTTTGGTTCGTGGGATAGGACGCAGCTGGTCGGGCTTACATTTCGCTGCGCTACATAGTTAAATCCTCCTATTCCCGCACCGAACCAATAGCTAAACGTTGTACGGCATTTCATGATATCAAATGGACGACTCATACCTCAATTCTGTAAAAAGAGAATACTACGCCCGTGCCTTGGAGCTAATAAAGAGTTGTCAGAGCGATTCATGGAAACTAGATGACCTCGTTGAAGAACATATCGACAGGATCAATCGTAACCCTAGAGTCTTTACAATGTATTCAAAAAGGAGTCCCAGTGCTTTTGGCAGGAACTATAGCAGCTACCCGACTATCTGTTACATTAGGGAGGTTGAGGATAAAATTGTCCAAGAGATAGCTCCAAAGTTGACTGCTGCATTTGAGAACAATGACTTTCGTAAATTCGAAATCCATTGCAGAAAGCCACGAATCGAAGTTCCTGCTGAAGGTGTTGGTCCTCATTTGAAGTACATCAATGATCCCAACTATTGGAATATTTATAATATAAAGTTCGAACTAAAAGGTGGTTATTCCCAAGATCATGAAAGGTTCTGGACAATACTTCCTGATGAGTTATCAAAATTATGAACAATGAAATAGATCAAAAGATAAAGGAGACACTGGTCCAGGCCAAGATTTCATTGTTCCTGACCCTTTTATCCATTCCATTTATGGTTCTGGGGTTGATTCTTTCACAGACATCCTCATTTGCTGCTGAGGTACTTGGAATGGCGGTCGTTGCATTCATTATTTACCTTCCATTAACAATTTATTGGTATCATACGTGGAAGAAGTTAATTGAAACTAACGGACGCGAGTGAAACCCCGCTCGACAAAAGCTATTGGCCAGTACCAGAGGAATAAGATCACCAAGAGAAATTTTAGATTTATAAAAAATTCGACTAAAACAAAGAAGGACTTTGACGCGGTGGACTCGATGGGTTCAATTCGCGAAAAAATAAGTAAGGAAATTCAGGGTATGACCATTGAAGAGGAAAAGGAGTATCTAAAAAAAACGTATTGAAAAATATAGAAATTCCACAACCAGGCGCACAAACTAATCGACATTAAACGAAAAACTAAAAGTACTTCCCCTGCCCGGTTCACTTTCAACAGTAATGATTCCCGATTGTGCTTCAATAAATTCTTTGGAAATGGCAAGCCCCAATCCGGTTCCCGATGGCGAACCCGGCACCTGAAAAAACTTTTCAAACAAGCGACCAACGTATTTTTTTTCAATACCAGGCCCAAAATCTTTTACAGAAAAATTCAGGGTATGCCCAACCTGGAGACAAGTAAGATTCACCTGACCATTTTCAGGACTATAGCGGATCGCGTTGGTAAGTAAGTTGACCAGCACCCAGGTCGTCTTATCCATATCAGCTTTAATAGGAGGTAATTGTTTGGAAGCTTCTACCATGATGGTAACTTTCTTTCGTTCAGCATGGAACTTCACTGCCTCCATTGCATACTGAATAATGTCCTGAGGAACAACCGATTGAAGATTCAATTTAATATTACCGGTCTCTACCTGCGCGAGGTCCAAAAGCTCGTTGGAGATCTTTGATAATCTGGTGGTTTCATCATCGAGTGTATTGACAATATTGACTTGTTCGTCGTTTAAGGTTCCAACTCTGTTATCATGCAATAATTTAATTCCCATCAGCAAAGAGGCAATCGGCGTTTTAAGTTCATGCGAAACAGTAGCAATGAAATTTGTTTTTGCAAGATCAAGTTCTTTATACGGAGTAACATTTTTGAGCATGATCACCTGGCCGATAGATACTGCTTCTTTCTCACCGGTAGACTTAAGTGAAATGGCGATATTTTCTTTTGAGAAATAATTCTCTTTTCCATTCACAACCACTTTTATCAATCGCGCTTCAGATTTTTTCTCCTCCCCGTTCAGACGGACTAAATTTCTGAACAGATCATTTTCAACAGCAATGTCTGGTGCATATCGTCCAATCGTTTGGGTTGAATCAAGATTCAGAAGCATTAATGCCTGATCATTAACGAATACGACTCTTTTGTTTTCGTCAAGACCAATAACAGGGTCCGACATACGATTGATAATTGTCTCGATCCTCTTCTTTTCAAATAATATTTTCGCCAGATTACTATGATCGTACTCATCCAGCTTTTCGGCCATGAGGTTAAACGCTTCTGCAAGTTCACCAAACTCATCTGTTCGGTTAAAACGCAAACGTTCTTCGTAATCTTTATTGGCAATAGATTTTATGCTGTTTGTCAATAGTGCGATGGGATTCGCCACGTATCCTGGGAAATTCACTATGAACGTAAAAGCAACCAAAGAAATAATAGACCCAAATATGATCAGGTAGGTAGAAGCACGATCTGCTGTATCCAGCGTTATCCCGTTCTTCCGGATAATGGCCTTCATATTCACCTCCTGCAGGTCAAGACATAGCTTGCGCATCTCAGCGATCTCATTGTGATTAAATCCTTTGTTCCTGATTTTTTCATACGTCTTTCGCAACTGAAGGGTTAATTCCTGTTCACCGATCTCTGTGACATTCTTTTCCTGAAGCCGAAGACTCTTGTCAATTATTGCGAATGACTTTGTGGAATCAATAGAAAGACTGTCGCAACTCTCAATGATACGCTTGGTGTATTCGAGCGACTCATAATTATCCTTTAAAATATTCTCCGCATCGGACGAAAGCTCTTTCAAATAAAAAATACTGAGACCGATAACACTTACAATGGCACCGAATAGGACTACAAGAGCCAGCGCTATTTTTGTTTTAATTTTCATCTATATTTATTTCGCTCTATTCATCTCTCATGACAAAATAATCAGGTCCGTATCCGACTTTGAAAGCCGGTTCAGAAGCTGATTAAATACATTGGTCCGCAATATTACCTGTAATAAATTCAAGTGGGGCTTTCCGATACAAACAGTCGTGATATGTTTTTCTTCCGCCACTTGTGCAATAGAAGCCGGAATATTATTATGCTTCACTTGAATAACCTCAGCACCCAGTTCAGTAGCATTCTTAAAATTATTAATGAGGTGACGCTGAACAGAAAGTTTAATACGATTAGGGTCTTCTTTACGTGTCTGCACATAAAGAACATACCATTTTGAATGATAATATCCCGCCAGACGTGCGGTTTTGCGTATGATCATTTTCGATGTTTCCTGGTTGCTGCTGATGCACGCTAAAAAGCGTTCGTGCTTGAGCTTGTGATCAAGTGTCACCTCATTGTCCACCTTTCGCTCTACCTGTGAAGCAACTTCTTTCAGTGCCAACTCCCGTAATTGCAGAATTTTCTCAGCCTGAAAAAAATTACGCAGTGCAACTTCAATTTTGTCGGCCTGATATATCTTACCTTCTTTCAGGCGGGCAATAAGCTCATCGGCGGTAAGATCAATGTTAACCACCTCATCGGCCATCTGTAAAACTCTGTCGGGAACTCTTTCTTTAATTTCAATACCGGTAATTTGCTGTACTTCACTATTAAGACTTTCAATGTGCTGAATATTCAGTGCACTAATAACGTTAATTCCCGCCTCAAGCAATTCAATCACATCCTGCCATCGTTTCTCATTTTTACTTCCTTCGATATTGGTATGGGCAAGTTCATCTACAATTACAATCTCGGGATGGATGTTAATGATGGCCTGAACATCCATTTCTTCAAGTTCTTTTCCCTTGTAAAATATTTTTTTTCTTTCAATTATTGGTAACTCTTGTAAAAGATCTGCCGTCTCCTTTCTCCCGTGAGTTTCAATGTACCCAATCTTTACATCCACACCGTTTTTTAACAGACTACGGGCTTCCTGCAACATGCGATAAGTTTTGCCTACACCGGCACTCATGCCGATGTAGACTTTAAACTTTCCACGTCTTGATTTTTTAATCAGGTCAAGGAAGTGTTGTACAGATTGTTCTTTTAAGGAAGACATTATCAAGTCACCTGTGAGGGTTTAACAATTTATTACATTCTAAATAACAGTGCAAGAATTATTCTATCCTCTAAATGTGCCAAGTCAGGTACCCAGTTTGGCGGAAGAGGAGTTGTTGTATACCCTGACGGAGAAGTAACACCTCCTGGTCCGGCGAAATACGGTACGCTGGCGTAACGATGCACGTATTCCAATCGCAATGTAATACTCTGATCAGGCATATAATCGAAATTCGTTGACCAGTCAAAACCACTGAACTGGCTGCCTGGACTTGTATCAAAAGGATGTGTTCCTTCAGTCTGCGTAGGATTATTTGGATTTGGGAGCGGACTTGCATCACCGGTTGGATATAGTACGAGATAACGTCCGGGATTATTTATAAAGCCTCCTCCAACAGTCCAGGCAAATCTATTTTGATTAAACCACACTCTATTATAGAACATACCACTGGTAAAATATTGAGCGGGACCTAAAACGGGATCACTATGAAAGCCATTTACTCCATCGCCTTTTTCATACCCAACATCCACTGTAAGTGAAAATGCCATTCTGGAGATACCTTTATCGTGCGGACGATTATAATATCTCACCAGTATGCTATTGTCTGAGTGAAATCTTTTTCTGTCTGGTGCGCCTCCTGTATCATATCCGTAGTAATCGTTGGTTAAAATTTTCAGATTATCACTTGGTATCCACGTGATATTTCCCCCAAAGCCTGGCGAACTATTATACTTTGCATAACTCTGCCATCCATTTATGATCCATGGTTCTATTTTTAAGTGCTTAGTTGGATAAATCTGAATTCTCACACCATTAAAGAACCATGGTGTATTATCAGAAGTATAGGAAGCTTGATATTCCCAGTTCTCTGCCTGGTAATATGAATTAAGTCCAATATAAGAGACAAACTGGCCCATGTCTATATTTATTCCGCGCCATTTGTTAATGTGAATCCCTGCATAAGCTTCTGCCAGGTAACGATATACATCCGGAAGATGATATTGTCCTTTATAGGCACTATAGTCATCTCTGGGAATGACTGTCGAATTCGTTCCCATCTGGAGCATCATTTTAGCACGTGCATGTTTAAAATTAAATTCACCTCCTATGGTGCCCAGCGCTACCTGCACTTCATTGTCGCGACCAAGCGCTGTTGAACCTACCACTGTATTATCAATAGGGTTGGCAAAAGAATATGAATAGTTGACATCCATCATAATGCTGCCGGTAAAGTATTTTGTTTCCAATACGGCAGAGTCTCTTCGGTCTCCACCATTGTACCAGGTTTGGTCAAGTCCCTGGAAAGGAATTTTTGATTTCGTCGTATCAACCTGCGCTGAAGCGAAATAGGTGAAAAAAATAAACAGTAGTAGTAATTGCGCTTTCATATTAATTTAATTTATAGTTCAGTTTCTAATTAGTTAAGCTTCGGGATAGTATATTATTTTGACTTTTGAGATTCATCGATGAGGTGTACCAATTCATAGCTTTTATTATGATTATTATATTTCACCAGTTCACTATCATTTTTAATTCGGCTATCCAGCATGTCGTGCAAAACATGGTTATCAGGAAACGCTTTTTTAATGGCATTAATAGTTAATGGCAAAATCGAAGCATTAAATTCAGTGCTGAAATAATAATGCGTTTCTACGTTGGAGCTTTTGCTTTCGTTTTGTATCTGACGCTGTGTGTATAAATAAATAGTTTTCTCATTGATGATCTGATATTCCTCTCCTTTAAAGAAGCGGAATACCTTCAGGCTGCAATCCTTATACCCGAATATGTCAGCTTTGTTAAAATTATGTTTTTTACCCTGGTAGGTTACTGTTACGTAGCTACTGTTTAAAAAAGAATTTATCTTGATTTTATACTTCTCATCATTGCAATTTGCTCCCAGCGTCAATGTCCCTGATATAAAATCATCTGCAGACATATAGATCCCACTCTTATTTAATTGAGCCTGAAGAGATGTCGACATCCAGCAAAAGCAAAGAATTATTATTACTGTCTTCATGTCTTTATTTTTTTAATTGATCCAAGGCGATGTTGAGCTTCAACAGTTGCACAGTGCTGGGTCCAAAAATCCCCACGGTCGGACTATTTGTATTTTGAAGCACGATTTCTTTCAATTCAATTACACTCAAGCCTCTTAGTGCAGCAATTCTCGGAATTTGAACAAGGGCCGCTGACAGTGATATATGAGGATCGATACCGCTTCCCGAAGCAGTTATCAGATCAATCGGAATTTCTTCTTTCGTGATTCCTGGATTCTCACTTAGAAAATTACTGATCCGCTCTTCGACCTGTTTCAGGTATTCTGGGTTATTAGGCCCTTTGTTCGAACCACCTGTGGCGGCAGCATTATAATTAACAGCCGACGGTCTTGAATTAAAATACTTTGCTGTTGTGAAAGACTGGCCGATCAACCCAAAGCCAACCGTCTTGCCATCTTTTTCAATCGTTTCACCGCTTCCATTTCCGGGAGCAATCAATGTTGCTGTTCCTACAATGAACAGAGGGTAGATCACCCCAAACAAAATAATTGTTAGGAAGGTAATCTTTATTGCGGGGAGAAAATAAGTTTTCAAATTCAGTTTATAATAAAGGAGAAATCACCAGGTCAATGAGCTTTATTCCAATAAAAGGCACAACAATGCCGCCTACTCCATAAATCAGAAGATTACGTGTAAGCAATGCGGAAGCGCCGATGGGTTTGTATTCCACACCGCGCAACGCAAGAGGAATGAGCATCGGAATAATGATAGCATTGAAGATTACCGCCGAAAGAATTGCACTCTCCGGACTGGTCAATCGCATAATATTCATTGCCTGCAACCCGGGAATAGAGGCAATGAACAAAGCGGGTACAATAGCAAAATATTTTGCAACATCGTTGGCAATTGAAAACGTAGTGAGTGTACCTCGTGTAATCAATAACTGTTTGCCGATCTCAACGATCTCAATAAGTTTAGTAGGATCATTGTCAAGGTCCACCATATTCCCGGCTTCTTTCGCTGCCTGCGTTCCGCTGTTCATAGAAACACCGACATCTGCCTGTGCAAGAGCTGGCGCATCATTAGTACCATCACCCATCATCGCTACCAGTTTTCCTTCTGCTTGTTCTTTACGGATGTATTCGAGTTTATCTTCAGGTTTGGCTTCTGCGATATAGTCATCCACTCCTGCCTTGCCGGCAATGTATTTTGCGGTAAGTGGATTATCGCCGGTAACCATCACTGTCTTAACTCCCATTTTACGCAAACGTTCAAACCGTTCGGTAATACCTGGTTTAATAATGTCTTGTAATTCAATTACTCCAACGATTCTTTCATTTTCTGAAAGCACTAATGGTGTTCCTCCATTGGAAGAAATTTCTTTTACCTTTTCCTCTGCATACTTTGGCACAAAAAAGCCAGCCTGTTGAGTGAGGTTTTTAATAGCATCGTACGCTCCTTTCCGAATGCGTGTGCCATCTGCCGTTGTAACTCCTGAACTACGAGTCTCAGCAGTAAATTTAATTATGGTAGCTCCGGGTAAACCGGTCTGAAGGTCGAACTTCTGATCAATCATCGCGGGGTGCTTATATCCTTTGCTTGCAGAAAGTTCTACTATGGATTTTCCTTCCGGTGTTTCGTCCGATAGTGATGAAACCGTTACTACCTCTAAAAATTTCTCTTCATCGTATCCATGAACGGGATAAAAATTAGTCGCCTTCCGATTGCCTATTGTAATAGTTCCGGTTTTGTCGAGCAGCAACACATCAATATCTCCGGCGGTTTCAACTGCCTTGCCCGATTTCGCAATCACGTTTGCACGAAGAGCCCGATCCATTCCTGCAATACCAATCGCGGACAGTAGTCCACCAATGGTCGTGGGTATAAGACAAACAAAAAGTGAAATCAACGCTGCAATGGTAATGGGTGTTTGAGCGTAATCACCAAAAGGTTTCAGTGTAACTGTTACCAGCAAAAACACGATCGTGAATCCGGATAAAAGAATGGTGAGAGCAACTTCATTAGGTGTTTTCTGGCGACTCGCTCCCTCTACCAGGGCAATCATTTTATCCAGGAAACTTTCGCCAGGCTGCGTAGTGACAAGCACTTTTATTTTATCTGAAAGAACTTTGGTGCCTCCTGTTACACTGGACTTATCGCCACCCGATTCACGAATGACCGGTGCGCTTTCACCCGTAATTGCGCTTTCATCAATTGTTGCAATGCCTTCTATGATTTCTCCATCCGTGGGAATCATTTGTCCGGCTTCGCAAATAAATACGTCGCCTTTCTTTAGAGTGGAAGAACTTTTAATGACAATCTTTCCATCGATCAAAACATTAGCAGGCGTTTCCTCACGGGTCTTGCGAAGACTGTCGGCCTGGGCTTTACCACGAGCTTCGGCAATAGCTTCCGCAAAATTTGCAAAAAGCAACGTAAGCAACAGGATCAAAAACAAAGTAATGTTATAACCCGGCCGACCTTGATCCGTATTATAAAAGGAGTATGCAGTTACAAACAGCATGATAAACGTACCTATCTCAACACAGAACATCACGGGGTTCTTGATCATCACTACCGGATTAAGCTTCACAAAAGACTGCCTGATGGCAATCTGCATGAGTCCGGCATCGAAAAGTTTTATTGATTCTGAGTTTTTCATAACGCTATGATTACTTATTGAAATACTCGGCTATGGGGCCGATGGTTAATGCAGGAAAAAAGGACAAGGCTGCAATGATTAGAATTACCGATAGCAAAACAGCGGTGAATGCAAAGCTTTCAATCTTTAATGTACCAGCACTCTCAGGAATATACTTCTTCGACGCAAGTGATCCTGCAATAGCCAGCGGACCAATAATGGGGATGAATCGCCCGAGCATCATAACAATTCCGCAGGCAATGTTCCAGAAAGGAGTTGCATCGCCTAAGCCTTCAAAGCCCGAGCCGTTATTGGCTGCGGATGAAGTGAACTCATACAACATCTCGCTAAACCCATGATAGGTCGGATTGTTAAGCCATCCTATTTCAGAATTTCCTGAAGACACATGCGCGGCAATGGCAGTTCCAACGAGAATAAAAAAGGGATGTGCTAAAGCAACAATCGCTGCAATTTTCACTTCCTTCGATTCTATCTTCTTTCCAAACAATTCCGGTGTCCTGCCAACCATCAACCCTGAGATAAAAACCGCAATGACAACGAACACGAAGAAGTTAATGAAGCCTACTCCTACTCCTCCGTAAATCGCATTGATCATCATATCCAGTAAAAGGATGCCACCCGATAATGCAGTGTGACTGTCGTGCATGGAATTCACAGAACCATTCGAAGTAGAAGTCGTGGAAACAGCCCATAATGAACTGGCCGCACTTCCGAAGCGAACTTCCTTTCCCTCCATATTGCCCAGTGAATTATTAATTCCTAGTTGTGTCAGCTGAGGATTACCGTTCATTTCAAAATAAACCGACACTGAAACAAACACCAGAAAGATCAAAGTAATGGCCGCAAAAAAGGCATAACCTACTTTTGGTTTATCTATATAAAATCCAAACGCAAATACGAGCGCGATAGGAAGTAAGAGAATGGCGATATTCTCGATTCCATTAGTAATGTAATCAGGGTTCTCAAATGGGTGTGTGGAGTTAGGGCCAAAGTATCCACCACCGTTGGTTCCAATTTGTTTGATCGATACCATCGGAGCAACTGGTCCACGAGCAACTATAACTGTGTCACCCTGGAGGGTAACGATGGACTCGGCTCCATCAAAAGTGGCAGGCACTCCTTTCATAGCAAGCATCAGTGCTACCATGATGGACAATGGCAAAAGTATACGGGTGCAGCTTAAAAGAAACAGCTTATAAAAATTTCCAAGGTTATGACTTTGTTTCTGCACAATGCCCTTAAATAAAATTGCCATGGCTGCTATACCCGTACCGGCACTTACAAACTGTAAGAAGCAAAACACAAGTAGTTGAGTAAAATAGGATGCACCGGTTTCACCTGAATAATGTTGAAGATTGGTATTGGTCATAAAGCTAACCGCTGTATTGAAAGCAGTGGTGGGCTCCATCGACGTAATACCATCAGGATTCCAGAAGGGATGAACAGATTGCGATAACAATATCAACATCGCCCACAAAAAGAAAATGAAATTTAGTACCAGCATAGCTTTCATATTCTCCTTCCAGTCCATAGACTGCGATCCGTTTATTTTGCTGAAGCGAAGGATGAATTGTTCCATTGGCTGAAGAAAGTCCAGCCATGTTTTTTCCTGTTTGAATACTTTTGAACAGTAACGACCCAATGGGATCGCCAACAATACTGTTACGATGAAAATGATAACGACTCCTGCTATTTCCGTGTTCATGACAATACAGATTTAAAATTCCTCGGGTTTGATAAGGGCATACATCAGGTATCCAAACACCGCAATACAAACAATTAACAGGAAAATCATATCATTAAATTTTATCAAAGAAGTCAACCAGTTTATACAGGATTGCAAACAATGCAATGCTTAACAAGATCATAGCAAGTATTATCATACTTATGCGATTAAGGGTTACTGGCTAACTGATCGTTGCGCATTACTTTAAGCAAAAATTTGCTTAAATTTTTCTTTGCAATTGCAAGGAGCTCCGGCTTCCGCTCAAGGGAATGGGATACTGTAGATATAAATATCTTTTCCATTGCCTCGCGTACTTCATCACAGCCTTCTCTGTAGAACCTGTCGGCAACTATTAACTGCGTTTCAAATTTTTTCAATTCACCGTTCTCGCCGAGTGTAGATATTCGCGAGGCGTAGGATTGCATGAACTCATATAAATGTTTTGACTGAAGATGCTTGAGTTCCACAGCGGGTAGCTCATCCTCGATCATCAAAATGGCTTGTCTTTGGGAAATCATACCTTTTAAGATTTAGCAGCTAATAGTCAAAGAGAATGCCGTAGCAGCGAGGCATTTTTAAGGGATTGATAAAGAGGTTATTGTAGAAGAATAGGGTTTGAGGCCTCGGGCTCACCCTACCAAAATGGAAGGGTAGATTATCAAAATGGAAAACTGGAAACTATTTTGTCAGTAAGCCTCAAAATTTCGGATTCGCAGCTCCGCTGCCTTAAATTTTTTCACCGCAGAGGCGCGGAGGCGCAAAGCATCGCGGAGATTCTAATCATAACTGACTTTGCGTGCCTTTGCGTCTCCACGCCTCTGCGGTAAAATGTACTACGACGAAATCGCCGACTCAAATAGAATACTCTTCAATTTTACGATACAAAGTAGTGAGCCCAATATTCAACAAACGGGCAGCTTCCGTCTTATTGCCTCCGGTATGCCAGAGTACTTTGAGAATATGGATTCTTTCGACATCCGCAAGGTCGAATGAGTTAGCTGAATCATCAATAGAAAAATCTGATGGAAGCAGCGATGAAGTCAGATTTCCATCCGCCAGAATGATACACCTTTCAATAATGTTTTTAAGTTCACGGATATTTCCTTTCCAGGAATGTTGTTGAAGTGACTTTAAAAAATCTGTTGACACTTGCGGTTCACGTTTATTTGTTTTTAACGAGAACTGCGTTATAAAATATCTTGCGAGCAATGGTATATCATCTTTTCGCTCACGCAGAGAAGGTAGTGATATGGTAAATACGGAGAGCCTGTAGTAAAGGTCTTTGCGAAAATTTCCAGCTCCTGATTCCTGTTCGAGATTTCTATTAGT
>JANYDR010000595.1 GCA_025363495.1 Cyclobacteriaceae bacterium
GTTTGATCACGAAGGGTAATGCAAAACTTATTAAAGAAGTAGGCTTCTTTTTGAAGACCGCCGCTATCGGTTAGTACTATTTTGCAATTGTCGAGAAGTGCCAGCATATCGAAATACCCAACAGGATCAATAATTCTCACATCCAAAGTGATTCGAAGAGAATTCAGATAACTCTTGGTGCGTGGATGAAGCGGCAAGACCACTGGCAACGTTTTGTGGATTTCGTTCAAAGCCTTGCAAATGTTTTTCAGTCGTTCAGGATCGTTGGTATTTTCAGCGCGGTGTATTGTTGCGAGCGCAAAACCTTTTTCAACCAGATTTTCTTTTTTTATAATCGTTGAGGTGTCTTTTGCTTTTTGTTTGTAGAACAGGACTGCATCATACATAACATCGCCGGGCTGTTCGATCTTAATATCAAAATTTTTGAAACCTTCTTTATCAAGATTGTTTACGGCTGTAGTTGTAGGACAAAAGAGCCAATGACTTATTCTGTCCGTTAGGATACGATTGATTTCTTCCGGCATATTCATGTCGAAGCTTCTTAAGCCTGCTTCAACGTGTGCCACGGGGATGTGAAGTTTTGATGCGGCCAGTGCCCCGGCCAGTGTGGAATTGGTATCACCATAGACCAGAACTGCGTCCGGTTTTTCTTTTATAAGAACTTCTTCAATTTTCTCAAGCATGCGGCCCGTCATCGCTCCGTGCCCGAGATTGTGGATTTCCAGATTATAATCGGGCTTGGGGATTTCCATTTCGTGAAAGAACACATCGGACATGTTGGAGTCGAAGTGCTGACCGGTGTGGATGATAATCTCTTTGATGCCGGCTTTTTTAAATTCACGCGAGACGGTGGCTGCTTTGATGAATTGAGGGCGAGCGCCAACGATGGTAAGTATTTTTGCCAAGAGATCTGATTATTAGTCCTACTGTGTCAAATTTATTTTTTGGTCACAACGAGCACAAAGGGCGCACAAAGGACACGGCAAAGTATTATCAACCTAATTCGTTGTGTTCTTTGTGACCATGCTTCTGGGTTTCTTCATCAACTTGACAAAGCATGATTAGTTAAACGCCGGTATCCCCGTAATCTCATTCCCCAATATCAGCAAATGAATATCATGTGTTCCCTCATACGTTACCACCGACTCGAGATTCATCATATGCCGCATGATCGGATATTCTCCAGTGATACCCATTCCTCCGTGTATCTGTCTTGCTTCACGTGCGATCTGTAAAGCAATGTGGACATTGTTACGTTTGGCAAGTGAAATCTGTGGCGTGGTTGCTTTTCCTTCATTCATTAACATACCAAGTCGCCATACTAAAAGTTGTGCCTTGGTAATTTCCGTAAGCATCTCCGATAATTTCTTTTGCACCAATTGAAATGAAGCGATTGGCTTTCCAAACTGAATTCGTTCCGCAGCATAACGTCTTGCAGATTCATAACAATCCATCGCCGCACCCAATGCTCCCCAGGCAATTCCATAACGGGCTGAATCAAGACACATCAATGGAGCGCCTAAACCGCTTTTGTTTGGTAATAGATTTTCTTTTGGAACTTTAACATTATCAAATACAAGTTCACCCGTTGTGCTTGCACGAAGCGACCATTTGCCATGCGTTTCGGGAGTCGTAAAACCAGGCATGCCACGCTCTACAATCAATCCATGGATTCTTCCTTTCTCATCCTTTGCCCACACTACTGCAACGTCTGCTTTTGGTGAGTTGGAGATCCACATCTTCGCACCGTTCAGCAGATAATGATCACCCATATCTTTAAAATTGGTGACCATCCCACTTGGATTCGATCCGTGATCGGGTTCTGTTAATCCAAAGCAGCCAAGCCATTCGCCGGAAGCGAGCTTAGGTAAATATTTTTTCCGTTGAGCTTCATTGCCGAATTTATAAATCGGGTACATCACAAGTGATCCCTGAACTGAGGCTGTGGATCGCATACCTGAATCACCACGTTCAATCTCCTGCATTATAATTCCATAAGAGATATAATCCATTCCGCCACCACCATACTCCAGAGGTATCGTTGGACCAAAGGCACCGATCTCTCCGAATTTGCGGACGATTTCATAAGGGAAGAAAGCACGTTGTGCCCAATCTTCAATAAAAGGAGAAATTTCCCTCTTCACGAAGTCTCTTATTGAACTGCGTATTAATTTATGTTCTTCGGTTAGCAAATCATCGATTTTATAAAAGTCAGGGTGTTCATACACATCTTGCTTCAATGATTTTTTGGCTTTGCTTGAAGACGTTGGGGAGGATGACATACTATTTATTAATTTGCTTCAAATTTAATGAATTGAATGGATTCTCCGCTTGACCCAAAGCTTCAGGAACAGTTACTTAAGCTCCAACAGAAGTATGCCGTAATGGGCCAGGATTTGTCGTCTTACCTTGACGGGTTGCTTCATTCCGATTATTTGACGTATTGGGATTATATACACCTTGATACTTTATTGAGCCTTCAAAATCCCAAGACTCAATTTCCAGATGAAAAAGTATTCATCGCATATCATCAGATCACCGAATTGTATTTTAATCTTGTTCTTTGGGAAATCGAGCAACTTGCATCACGTGATAATCCTGATAAGGTTTTCTTTGCAGATCGAATTGATCGGATTATCAGGTATTTTAAAAACCTTACTGATTCTTTCGGCATAATGATTGATGGGATGGAGCGTGATCAGTTTTTAAAATTCAGAATGTCATTGCTGCCCGCCAGTGGATTTCAATCGGCGCAATACCGGATGATAGAGATTTGTTCAACTGATATAATTAATCTCGTAGATGTTGAGCATCGGGAAGCTTTTGGAGAATACAGTGATATTTTTCAGCAAGTCGAGAAACTTTATTGGCGTAGTGGAGCGACTGAATTATCGTCCGGAAAGAAGACACTTACACTTCAACAGTTTGAGGAGAAATACATGAAGCAGTTCCGGGAGACCGGTATGAAGTATCGCGATAAAAATCTTAGAAAACTATATCATAAGTATTTCTTGAATGATCCTGATATTATCTCACGTCTCCGTGAATTTGATCTTTATGCAAATGTCTACTGGCCATTATCTCACTTACGATCAGCGGCCAAATATCTCCACAAGGACCCGGATAATATTAAAGCCACTGGCGGAACCAACTGGCAGAAGTATTTACC
>JANYDR010000600.1 GCA_025363495.1 Cyclobacteriaceae bacterium
ATCGAGCCAGTCTTTTCTGTTTGGAAAATCCCACGTGAGAAAAAATTGCAACTCCTTCGTTTCATTAGGGCCGAGATTAACTTTTACTGACAGTGCTGACCGTGGGTTGTCAATCTTCTTTTGAAATGTAGTGTCGTTGAAAATGCCATCATCAGAAAAATCATCCCACAAATCATTCATGTTCACATTCCAGCCTTTTGGATCAAGTTCAGTGCGATAACTGATGTTGTAACCCTTGTTAACTTCGGAAGTTGTCAGTGCCATCGTCCCCCACGCATCTGAGTTTTTATCTACACTGTCAGAAGACATGAAAATTCCGGAAAGGGAACCTGTTTTCCTGAAAACGTTTTTATTCTTTTTAGTTCCGATAGGATAAAGCATTTTATTAAAATCCGATATTTCATATTTCGAACCATCCATGCCAATGAAATTATCCAGTGAGCCGGCCACCGCAACGGACAACCTTTTATTCGTTTTGTTTTTTATTTCATATCGTATGACAGCAACCGGAATACCACTCGATTCCGGATCACCCGGAATTAATGGATTGAAAACCTTTGCACGCACTGAAACCGGAAAGCCCGCATCATCCAAGTTTACGATTGCAAACGGGTAAGCAACATCAAAAGAAGCAGACTTAAATCTCGGCAGTCCGTGATTAGGACCAACACTCCCCTCCATTCCTTCATAGTCGGAAATGGGTGTGGGTCCCATAAGCGCTTTTGATATTTTACTTCCGGCCCCATCATCTGTAAAAATCATAAAGCAAGGAGCCTGCTTGGGGGTAGTTGCCCCATAATATCCCTTGCCCGGTTTATTCATTATCTCAACATCCTTCCACTGACCGTTGCCACCAAGTGATATCGTGCCCGTACCAACCCCACCTACAGGCATAGCAATCCGACCAAGAAATGCTTCATCGTAATGCTTGAGCACCGGCCATTCTTTATTTTGTGAATACCCTACAAGTGCCGCGAGAAAAAACAATGCAATGAGATATCCTTTCATATGTTATTGATTTATGCGTTGAAACACGAAGGAATTTAAGAATGGGTTTTTGAGTGGGTTGCAGATTAGATGCAATCCATTACAAAATAGTAATCTAACCGTAGATTACCTTCCGGAATTATATAAAAGGAAGTTTCAGCGCAAATTAAACCAATAGGCTGTGCGCAGTCCGAAAAGCTGCATTCCGGATTTTTCATTTCCTACCGCGGAGAGGCTTTTCTCATAGAAAACAGAGGCCTCCAGCTTGTTCTTCTCTTTCATTTGTCTGGTAAGTCCAAGAGATATGGAACTGGTATTGCCATAGAAATAGCGATCGTCATATTGCTTATATGAATCTACCAAATGGGGACTTGAGCCAGAGCTTCCATTAGGGTAGTAATTTCCTTTGTTGTTAAAATCGTAACCACACTCATACTCCTGTAGAACGGAGAAGTAAGGAGTATATCCAACCCGGACAAAGGCCTGACTTTTTTCCGAAATCCATTGTCTGTATTTCAGAGCTATAGGAGTTGACAATAAGGTGTTTTCAATTCTGCCATTATTGATCGTGCCAAGGCTAGGATCTTCGTTGGGGAATGTGACGTTTTGAAAGTCATCCCTGTCCCTAAACCTGACAGAAGTCTTGAAATAATCTATGCCTGTCTCAAAACTGAGGCTTGGTGATACTACCCAATCAGCTACAACTCCAATGCGTGGTGTAATCAATCCATCACCTTTTGAAAAAATTCCCTGGACTAAATCAACATGTGGTGCAAGGTTAATCCCGATACCCTTTGAATAGTATTTCTCCAATGCCTTCCGGGTCTTTGATGACACCGTATTATGTTTTTCGATTTTCTCAACCTTCGCAGTATACGCATCGGATTCCGGTGCAGCACTAAAATTTTTGAGACTCGACTCCGGTGAAGGATACACTTCGGCAATCCGGGCTTGACTATAGTCCGTTAATCCACCGTAAGGTGAACTTACACGATCCGGAGATACCAAATAAGCTTTTTCATTCTCAACGACAAGCATTCCTTTATGGAGAAGTGTTTCATAAAGTCCCGGAGAAAGATCGCTAACAGGACCAAGAGCAATCATATTTTTATTCCTGCTCGTGGCTAACCCAGGCTTATTACTCTTATTAGTAAGTGATGCAGAGGAATTTTTCATCGACGCTGAATCAGGAACAATAACTATCTTCGATTGAGTCTCAAGGTGATGTATTACAGTTGTCAGAGAATCAATTACCTGTTGTTCTTTACTCTTTAGTGAAATATTCTTATTGGCTCCCTCTTTATTAGCAGGCCAAAAAAGATAAGCATTAATAAAAGTAAAGAGCGTTAACGAGGCCGCTGCCAGATAATATGTAAAGTTTGTTTGATACCATGGCACCGTTCTGAATGCAGCAAGCCTTTCATGGAAACCTTCCAAAGCAGACGGATCAAAGGATGAATCTTCATATCCATCCAGCTTATCCTTTATAAACTTATCAAAGCTATGATCATCCATTTTGCTCCACGTTACCACTATCATAATCGAACTCCTGACCTAGTGCTTTCTTCAATTTGACACGTGCTGTATTTAAATTCGATTTAGAAGTTCCCTCACTTATATTTAATTTCTGTGCTATTTCTGCATGCTTGTAACCCTCCAGGCAATACAAGTTGAAAACCATCCGGTAAGAAGGAGGTAATTCCTGAATGGCTTTCAGTATAACCTCTTCCGATAAACTACTCAATACTTCAGCTGATAAATGCTCGTTCTTAACATATGAAATATCCACGTTGTCGTAATGCTTCTCATTTCTCCTAAAGTGATCAATAGAAGCATTGGTCATAATACGCCGAAGCCAACCTTTAAAAGAAAGTCCTGGATTATATTTATCGAGGTTAGTCATGATTTTAAAAAATCCATCATTCAAAATCTCCACCGCCTCGTCCCTTGATCTTGCGTAACGCAAACAAACACCCATAGCAAAGCCGTAAAACTGTTTATACAGTTTATCCTGGCTTTTCCGGTCTCCTTTCCGGCAAGCACTTAAAAGATCCTGAAGATTGTGATCTTCGATAATGGGGTTGGTTTAGGTCACATTAAACCCACTTAATGCAACACGGTGCAAGTTATGAAAGGGTTGGTCGCAAAAAGAAATAAACAGATACCAACCAACTAAATCTGACGACTCCGCGTGATAGCATCAAGTCATGTAATCTGGCCCTGAATGAATAACGCACCAAAAATTTTTTTACTAATTTTTCTATTCTCTTTCTCTCCCACCATCATTTACGGTCAGGATCCGGATTCTGTCAAATCTGATCCGAATACTGAAATGAAAACTTTGCTGTCGTTACCTAAACTTCCTAAACTGAATTCCCTCGGTTTTTATCTTGTGCCCGAATATCAGTATGGCAGACTTGCAGGACAATTTACTTCAATGGGTGGCGGCTCTGCGATGGTCGTATTAAATAAATCTATATCAGTTGGTTTAAGTGGCTACTCAACTTTCCATAACTTCACACCCTCAGAGATCAGCACAAACCATGACCTTCAGTTAAGGACGCAGTTTGGTGGTGCGAAAATCGAGTATACCTTAAATCCAAATAATGCAATCCATTTTTCCTTTCCCTTATTAATTGGAGGTGGTCGCGCCAGTATTGATTCAGCAGGAAGAGGAAGAGGTCACGATAATCGTGGTCCATTCACACGATACGGTGGTCCTCCTGGGAATCAGGTTTCATTTTTTCTTGTTCAACCCGGAGTTAATATTGAAGCAAATCTATTGCGATTTGTAAAGGTGTTTACTGGTGTCAGTTATCGCATAGTGTCAGGCGGTGAGAGCAGATCATCAACAAATTTATTACCTGGGCCGCCTTACCTCGGCCAGTTACAAGGAATATCGTTTAATGCAGGTATTAAGATCGGTTTAGATTTTCAATTGCATCGTAAAAGAAATCAGTAATTATGAATAGAAAGGAATTTATTCAACAGGTTGGAGCTGGGGTTGCTGTCTTACTAGTGCCTGCATGTTTTGGGGGTCTGTCGGGCTGTAGTAATTCAGGTTCCTATCCTGCTGCCCCTACTAATGTTGACTTTACTCTCGATGTATCTTCCGGAGCACTTGCTTCCAATGGCGGTTATCTTGTATCAAACGGAATCGTCATTGCCAGAACTACATCAGGAACTTTTCTTGCTGTTTCGGCGGCGTGTACTCATGAAGGAACTACAGTGGAATATATCAGTGCAAAGAGCTATTTTTATTGCCCGCGTCATGGCGCCACGTTCAGTTCCGGTGGTCAGGTTACCGGAGGGCCCGCTACAAAGGCTCTCGTAACATATAACACCGCATTAACTGGCACATCACTTAGAGTTTTTTCCTAAAGGAAATTTAAAATGAGAAAGCAAGCTCCTTTATTTTTGACTTTCGTGGTCTTTGCTGCATTGGTGATTTCTGTCGCCTCATGCGTAAACGACAATCTCGAATCCCTGGCTCCTAAAAAATCTACGGATTCAACTACATCCTCTTCTTCCAGCGCTACGACAACCACTACAACAACCACACCTGTAACTACGACGCCAGTTACCACTACACCGATCACTACCACGCCCACAACAGGGACAACTACCCCTGTGGTAACCAGTACAGTTTCATTTGCAAAAGATATTAAGCCAATTTTAAACAAATATCAATGTGCGAGTTGCCATGGAAGTGCCTATGCATCTTATAGCGGAGCGAGCAGCCTGGGTAAGAGTGGCCAATTGTATGGTACAATGTCATGGTCCAATGGCTATAAGAAAATGCCTCCTGGTCAAAGGGCCACAACCGCAGAACTTGCGTTAATATCAACGTGGATCAAAGACGGAACACTTAACAACTAAAGGCCTCTAACTTGAATAAAATATTATTGTCAGCATTTCTAATCCTTGGATTCCAAGCTGGCGCACAACCCATTTACATGTCAACTTCTTCCAAGGTGTCATTTTTTGCCGGCACGCCCGTGGAAGATATTGATGCTGTCAACTCCAAATCACTCAGCTTTCTAAATATTACAACAGGAGAAGTTACGATAAGCATTCCCAATAAAGAATTTCATTTTAAACGTTCCTTGATGGAAGAGCATTTTAATGAGAATTATATAGAATCTGAAAAATATCCTAAAAGTGAATTCAAGGGAAAGATCAATGATGTTCAGAAAATTGATCTTGCCTCAAAAGATCCCATGGCAATAACTATTACTGGCGTACTAACGGTTCATGGAGTTCAAAAGGAAAGAACTCTCAACGTCACGTTGCGCATACACGATGGAAAAATTGAAGGCGAAACTAAATTTGACATTCCACTAGCTGATCACAATATAGAACGCCCCAAAATCCTGTGGGAAAAAATGGCCGAGAATGTATCCGTAACCTCCCTATTTACCTATGAACCTTACAACAAAAAGTAGTTTTGTCACCTTCCTATTGGTCACTCTGACACTAACGAATTCTTTTTCACAAGACCTGGACGAATTGATGAAAAAGAATGAGCGTCCCGAAACCAGCTACGCAACGGCAACCTTCAAGGGCACGCGTCTTATTCACGGTCATTCAATTGAAGCTCCTGCAAAGGGTGTCTTACAATTAATGTTCTCCCATCGGTTTGGTACACTGGAAGACCCTCTTTATACATTCCTTGGGATGAACCAGGCTTCGATCCGCTTTGGATTTGATTATGGGATCAGCAACAAATTGTCTGTTGGACTCGGCAGAAGTAGTGGCCTTGGCGGAACCTTGCCTCCACCCACATATGATTTTTATGTGAAGTATAAACTGTTAACACAATCAACAGGAGCTGTCAACATGCCGGTGAGTATTTCTCTCGTTGGCGCTTTTGCAATTGATACAGAACATTGGCCCAACGACGGAGTTGTGAGAACGGACAACGATAGACTTTCTTATACAGGTCAAATTCTGATTGCAAGAAAGTTCAACGAGAAATTTTCATTGCAATTGATGCCAACCGTTGTCCATCGTAACCTTACTGATTCTCCAGACCAGTTGAATACATTAGTCGCCCTTGGAATTGGGGGAAGACTGAAACTATCCAAGCGGACTGCCTTGACTGCGGAATATTATTTTAACAAACCAAACAGCCTCGGAGCAGGGTATTATGATCCGGTGGCGATAGGTTTTGATATTGATACCGGAGGGCACGTGTTTCAGATCATGCTAACTAATTCACCCGGACTTATTGAACCCCAGTTTCTTGGACGCACTTCAACTAATTTCTTTGACGGACCAAAAGCAATCCGGTTGGGATTTAATTTTAGTAGAGTGTTTACGGTGAAGAAGAGCTGAGTATCTGTTGCCGGTTGCCAGTTACCTGTTACCGGTGTCGAGGTTTATTCATGGATCTAAATTTGAAATAAATTATTTTCAATAGTTGCTGTCCCGGAATCCGGCAACAGGTAACTGGCAACAGGCTACGCAAATTCCCACTAAAATAGTCGACTAACCTTCTGCCCTTTATTTCAATCGATGCCGGAAAATTCTTTTGGCTTAGAAAACGGTTACGGAATACTCTCCTGTTTCAAATACCACCTCAAATAATTAAGTTCGGTGTTTAGTACATATTACAAAATATTATTTGTTGAAAGCACTATCCAGACGCGAATTCCTGGCCAAGTCCAGTGTGATGGCTTATCCTGCAATGATGGCCATGGGAATGTTGCGCGCCGCCCCCGCCCAGGGCTTTTCATGGCAGGGAAGCGGTGAAGGAAAACACGTGATCATTTTAGGCGCTGGATTGGCTGGAATGACGGCCGCTTATGAGCTACAAAAACTGGGATATCGCTGCACAATCCTTGAAGCCCGCGAACGCGCCGGCGGTCGTTGCTGGAGTGTACGAAACGGATCCAAAAACATAGAACTTTCCAGGCCCTCTCAAACAGCACGTTTTGATGAGGGCTTGTACTTTAATGCTGGTCCTTCGCGAATTCCACACCATCACCAACTTACTCTCCAATATTGCAGAGAGTTGGGGGTTCCCATCGAAGTTTATAATAATGTTAATGAAGGGGCGTACTATTTCAGCGAGGGAAAAGGACCTCTCTCCAATAAGAAAATAAGGGCCCGGGAAATTCATAATGATCTCAGAGGTTATATGGCCGAGCTACTGGCGAAGAGTATCGACCAGGGAAAGATAAGTCTCGACATGACAAAAGAAGATGCGTCTAAAGTAATCGAATACCTTAGAGCAGAAGGCGGACTTGATATCGATAAGTTATATAAGTCATCAGCCCGAAGAGGGTATCATACTCCTCCTGGATCAGGAGAAACTGCCGGAAAGATTAATGACCCTCACGTTTTATCAGACATCATTCATTCAGGCCTCTTGGACCCCGACTTTTATAACGTGGCAGAATACACCTATGAGCTACAAATGACAATGTTCCAGGCTGTTGGGGGAATGGATAATATTGCAAAAGCACTGGAGAAAAAAGTGACTGGCAGTCTTCAATTAGGAGTTGAGGTAACCTCTATTATCAATACTGAAACAGATGTAAAGGTTAACTATAAAACTAAAGAGGGAGCTAAAAGCGTTAGCGGTAATTACTGCATTTGCACGCTGCCTCTTCCGGTACTTAGTAATCTTGAGCATAATTTTTCTTCGGATATAAGCCGCGCTATTGATTTTACTCCCTACATATCTACGGGAAAAATCGGATTGCAATTTAAGCGACGTTTCTGGGAAGAGGATGAAAATATCTTCGGAGGTATCACTCATACGAACAACGATCTGACACAGATTTTTTATCCGTCTAATGGTTATCTGGGCAAAAAAGGAATTCTTATCGGCTTCTATAACTTCAATGACAAGGCCAAAAAGGTCGGGGCCTTGTCTTATACAGATCGTGAAAAATTAGCACTTGAAAAAGGAAGCCTGATCCATCCGCAATACTCTGAAGAGTTTGAATCCTCTTTTTCCGTTAGCTGGCACCAGACGCAATACAATCTTGGTGGGTGGGCATTGTACAATAGTGAGACACGCAAGACGCTTTATAAAGCATTGCTCCAGCCTGACAAGCAAGTTTACTTCGCGGGTGAGCATACTACTTATTTAAACGCATGGATGGCGGGTGCATTTGAATCTGCCCGCAGTACTGTTACCGCACTTCATGCACGTGCAACCGAACAACGAATTGAATACCCTACAAAAAATTAAAAATAAACCCAACAAACAACGCCATGGCAACATCAATGAACAGACGAAACTGGCTTAAGGCCAGCGCAATGCTCGCAGGAGGATTGACTTTCTTCTCGGGGGCTGTTAACACAGCATTCGCTAGACCTATAAACATTCTTTCCGGCAATAAAGGGAAAAGAATGACGGATGAACTATTCGCTGAAGAAGCAGAAGAGCCATCAATCCCCAAATTAAAAGCACGTCTTTTCGCCAACGAGAATCCGTTTGGACCTTCTGCGAAAGCAAAAAAGGCCATAAAGGAAGCCATGGCTACCAGCTACCAGTACCCATTCATGAAGATGCGTGAGTTGCAAGCTAAGATTGCGACTTTTGAAGGGGTGAAAAAAGAACAGGTGTACATGAGTGCAGGTTCCTCCCCTATTCTTCTCGCCGCTGCCATGCACTTTAGTAAGAACGGAGGTACCATTATATGTGGTGATCCAAGCTATGATGATCTTACTCATCGTGTAGATGGATTTGGTGGTAAAGTAGTAAAGGTGCCACTCACAAGTGACTACAAACTTGATCTTGATGCGATGGAGAAACTTGTTGATGAAAAAACATCGCTTGTGTATCTCGTTAATCCTAATAATCCAACCGGTACTATTGTTGATACCGCTAAGCTGAAAGCATTTGTTGATCGTGTTTCAAAAAAGACAACAGTATTTATTGACGAAGCTTATATCGATTACGTGGCTGATCCGGTTGGCACTACGCTGATCGATTCAGTTAAAAAAGGTCAGAACGTGATTGTAGCACGTACGTTCTCAAAACTTTATGGATTTGCAGGACTTCGGGTTGGATACATGATCGCTCAGCCTGAAATGGTGAAAGCGTTAGAAGGTTATTCAAATGGCGGAGGTTCAATTTCTGCCACTTCTATTAACGCGGCACTTGCAAGTTATAACGACAGAGAATTCCTCGATGAGGCATTGGCTAAAACAAATCAGTCTAAGAAATTCTTATTCGACCTGTTGACCAAGGAAGGTTATACCTACATACCTTCTTCTACAAACTTCGTAATGTTCCCTCTCAACATGGACGGAGAACGTTTTACAGGAGAAATGATGAAACGTGGCGTTGGAGTTCGCTTTTGGAAATTCAATAACAAAAGCTGGTGTCGTGTCAGTATCGGTAAAATGAATGAGATGCAGGCATTTGCCGAAGCCTTCAAAGAACTATCCTAAAAAGTTAGTTATATTAAACGTAAGATGAGTCCTGCTTGCCATTACCGAAAGGTAGTTGCAAGCGGGCTTGTTGATTGTGAACCAATAGACAATTAACAAAAGAAAACAGTTGACAACAATTTCCCCAAACCAACCATTTGTCAACGGCTTCTTGTCAATTTCTAAAAAAATAAGATAACCCATGAAAATCATTATTTCAATTCTATTCATATCTATTTCGATAATTTCGTTCAGTCAGGATGTTCCAAACCCACGCCCTATTACTATGGCGGAATATGAGAAGGCAAAGACTTTTACCGTGCCCAGTCTCGACAAGGATACCTATGTAAAATTCGAAAATACATACCTGCTCGACCGTTATGAGCTTAGAAAACCGTACTTCATTACCGGCGATGACAAACTAAAGAAACGTATCGATTTATATCGACTGGTGGCAAAAGAGGGAATGCAGGAATTGGGCCTTATGATTTTCTATACAAATGAAACCGGCAAAGTACATAAAGCCTTGCTTCCCAATTTCACTGCGGGCGGCGATGTCTGGAATAAATACTTTGAAGACATCCATGCTATCGATAAAGAAGAGAAAAATTTTGTCTTAAAGCTGTCGTATGTTATTTCAAAAGAAATGGCCTATCAGCAATATAAAGGCATCAATCAGGGTAAGGACATGTCTAAGGAGTCGGCCACCTATGGAAATGATATTTGCTTTCCGGGTGACCAATTGGTCTCCATGGAAGATGGATCGACAAAATTACTTTCTGAAATTAAAGCCGGCGATGTTGTCACGACTATAGATCCAGTCACAAAGAAAACATCATCCGTTCGCGTGGAGAAACTCGTTATTCACGAAGCAAAGAATTATGCATTGGTTTCACTTTTGTTAATCAATAGCGAAGAAAACGTAACTTCAGAAGGTATGGAGGTAACACTCCACTCAAAAGTCGTTGAGGCAACACCTAATCATCCAATGAGTACTGATTCAGGTGAAAAGAAAATCGGACTTGTGGAGATTGGTGAAAAGATTCTGTGTAAAGATTCAGATGGTCAGTATGATTTATATACAGTTCTTGATAAGAAAGAATTTACAAAAGGATCACTGCCTGTTTATAACATGGAGGCTTCGTCGGGGACTACTTTTTTGATGAATAGTGTGATGGTGAGGCAGAAGTGAATGAAGGTGGTTGGTAACTGGTAGTACGCACTTTGGTACAAGCACCGTGCAAACTATACAGACGCAGGAGTAAGTATCAGTGATCGATAATCTGCTACGAACCACTGATCACGCCGAGTTCCCGCTGCGACCTAATAGGTCAGTACTCTTTCGGTT
This sequence comes from Cyclobacteriaceae bacterium, assembly GCA_025363495.1. GTDB lineage: Bacteria > Bacteroidota > Bacteroidia > Cytophagales > Cyclobacteriaceae > ELB16-189. The sequence continues at coordinate 10,727 of JANYDR010000600.1, forward strand.
CCTGCTTTACATGACGGACTCTGAGAATAATGATTTCATTCTCTGTTATTTTATAGACAATCCTGTGGAAGTATTTTTCAAAAGCCCGGTAGTTTTCGGACTGTTTTTCTTATACTTGTCTACCGGATATTTTTGGGGATGATTCGATAAGCTATCAGCCACCTTTAAGATTCCATCCCGAACTTTCTCTGCGTTGATTAATGAATCTTCCTTAATGTAATCATAGGCTTTTTGTAGGGAGACGTAAGCTCGCTCGTTTATCCACACCACTCGAGGCCTGACTTTCTTCACCATTTTTTAGCCATCTTTTCTACTTCCTCCTGGGTAAGAAATTCACCTTTAGCTACCCTGACTTCTGCCTCATCCAACTCATTATTGTATTGCTCAATACTAATTCGTCCTTCATTCTTCAATCCGTAATGAACCATGTACTTTAACGCCCTTAAAAGAGAGATGTCTTCAATCTGCTGAAGTTCCTTTATTAACGAAGATCTTTCCGCATTTATATCCATAGTTTCTTAAGATTTGTCCTTTCAAAGTTAACAATTTCATTCATGGCTTTATTCCCTCTTTCGATTAACAACTATGGCGCACGCTTTCTAGCGTGTTCTGGTGCAAACTATTCTATTGAATCTACAATCCAGTCGGGATTTTTAGGATTCTTTGTCAGCCGAATTCTTATGTCCTTAAATTTCTCGGCCCCAAAAACCGTGAATTCATATGTCGCGTGTCCTGAATTCCCGTTGGAGTCGGTCGAGGTGCTTACTGATCCTGTGGTAAAGAGACTAAAGCCTTCCACCATCCCAATTTGATTGATAATGGAATCTTCCTTCTTAATAAATTCCCTCGCGGTATCGTAAGAATCAGATCCGGCTTTTATAACAATATTAAATATGATACCCAGCCCCAGAATAAATATCAATATGATCACTGCAATCATGTGAATAATTGCCTTATCGCCCTTTTTCAATTTTTCTTTGGCCCTGTAGCTCACAAGACTTATCATACCAATACCTAAAAGATACGACCCAGCCGCCTTGCTGTCCCAAAAGAAATAAATGCACAATATCCTACACAAATAACCATACAACATAAATAAAGCACCCGTGATGAACAGAAAATTTGATGACTTGTCCATTATTGACCTTGATGTTTTTAGTTACCTGGCGATCTTGATGTACAGGAAATCATCTCAAAATAACAACGAACCACCTTTTACCTTTCACTTCTGACCATTTCTAGGCCGAATTCCTCGCTGCATTAATAATCCCAAACATGCACCGTATAATTAACTTACGATACAACTGCTCATTCTCCTTATCCTTACCACCTCTCAGATTCATCAAGGCAAACTGCTGCAGCATAATGAGCGGAAGCACAATCTTCTCCCTCAGCTTGATCGACTCACGTATCTGCGAATTATTTTCCATCAACTCGGGCATCTTTGCAAGATCAAGGATCATTTTGCGCGACAACTCAAATTCCTTGAACATTTTATTCCAGAACGCCCCAAACTCCGCATCCCTAGCAAGATAAGCTGTGGCGGGATAGAATGACTTCGTCAAAGACATCATACTATTGCCAATCAACGTACGGAAGAATAGCGAACTTTGATACAGCGATTGTAATTCATTCCATTTACCCTTTTCTTTTAACTCTTTCAGCGCACTTCCTACGCCATAAAATCCGGGGATGTTCTGCTTCATCTGTGCCCACGATCCTACGAAAGGTATGGCACGCAGATCTTCAAACTTCAAACCTTCTCCACCAGATCTTTTCACGGGACGTGAACCAATATTGGTATCGCCGAAGAAGGGCAACGGTGTTATCTTTTCCAGGTAGGGAACAAATTTCGGATCAAGCTTTAAATCGAGATAAGATTTATAGCCTGCCTCCGCCAATTGATCGAGCAACGTTTTATCATCATCCGACATCTGACCCGATGGATGACCAAAGACCTTGCTCTCTAATCCCGCCGAAAGCAACTGCTCAAGATTATATTGACAGGACGCTTCCTTTCCAAAATTGGAACTGATTGTCTGCCCCTGGATCGTTACCTGCACTTCATTGTTTTCAATGGAATCTCCCAGAGACGCATAGAAGTCATGCGTATTGCCACCTCCACGGGCCGGAGGGCCACCTCGTCCATCAAAGAAGAGAGCAGTCACGCCAAATCTCCTCGACACTTCTGTAAGAGCCTCCTTAGCACGGAAGATGGACCAGTTGGCACGAAGATAACCACCATCTTTTGTGCCATCAGAGAATCCGAGCATGATCGTTTGCTTGTTACCCCGCTGCTCAAGATGTTTCCTGTATTCCGGGATCAGGTAGATTGATTCCATTATCTTTTGAGAGTGAGCGAGATCGTCAATCGTTTCAAAGAGCGGAACAATATCCAATGGCAAAATATTTTTTTCAGCTACCAGCCAATGTGCCAGCTGATATACCTGCATGATATGAAATGCGTTCTGGCAATTGCTAATGATATAGCGATGGCATCCCTGCAATCCATTTTGCTGTTGGATGGTTTTGATTGCCCTGAAGCTTGAAATGGTTTCCGCCAGAATTGGATCGTCGACAGAAAATGAAGACTCTTCAGGTTTGACGGCAAGTAACTTATCTATTTTTTTAACATCTGTTGATTCATTGAAGACAGCATCCTCCTGCTTCAGTTTTGCCAGAATGCTTCTTAGCACAGGTTCATGTTTACGTCCATCCTGCCGGATATCCAACGACGTAAAATGAAATCCGAAGATCTTTACTTTTAAAATAAACTGTTCCAGCAAGTCAAGGAAAAGACTTGCGTGGCGTTCAATAAGTATCTTTCGTGTTGTCAACAGGTCATTTATCAACTCAAGCGGATCAGCATAGCTTTCTCCTCCGTAAAGTGTGCCGTACAATTTCTTTTCAATCTGTTGAATCATTGGCTCAACACCTTCGAATGTAAATCGGCGTTTCAATTGGCGAACATCCTGATAGTAATTTCTCAAAATACCCTGCCGCAACCGCTGCGCCACTTGTAATGTAATAGGCGTTGTAACAAAGGGATTACCATCGCGGTCACCGCCTGGCCAAAATCCGATGCTAATCAGCCGATCATTCTTCCACTCATCCAACGAAATGGAAAGTCCGTTCATGAACTGATGTACAATCGCGGGCGCTGCCTTATAAAAGATATTTTCAAGGTACCAGCATAGGCTAACAGCCTCATCAAATGGTGTTGGTTTCTCTTTATTAATGAAACCTGTTTTACCAAGTTGCTGTAATAAAAGATTAATCTGCTGAAAATCATTTTGGCGGATCACTATCTCCAGGTCGGTAAGGATAGCGAGTACGTGACCTGGATAAAATTGTGTCGGATGAGCCGTCAATACAACACGGATTGAAAAATCTTCCATGCTCTTGCGTAATATCTCACGCTTGCCATCCGCCTCCGCACGAAGAAGCAGTGCTGCCACCGATCCCTTTCCACGCAAGTCATTGATCTGCTCAAATGATGAGTCCTCAATTGAATCAAACAACACCACCTGTCGTTCAATGTATTGAATAACCCTAAAAAGAAAATCAAATTTTTCCTGCTGTGAAATGTTTGGAGAGTAGTCTGCAAAAAACTTCTGCATGATCTCATCTGGCTGCAGTCCCGCCTCAAAACCCTGCTCACAAGCCTGCTGCAACAAGGGCAGGAAATTTCCCGTCCTGGA
>JANYDR010000614.1 GCA_025363495.1 Cyclobacteriaceae bacterium
ACTTCCATTCAATCCAAGATTAGTACCGCGATAGCCGGAACTTCCATCAACGTTAAGGGTAAGCCCCTGTAATGTATTTTTCTTTGTGATTATATTAATAATACCTGCTGAACCTTCTGCATCATACTTTGCAGAAGGTGATGTAATTACTTCAACGGTTTTGATTTGGTCGGCCGGAATTTGTTTCAACGCATCGGCTACGCTACTTGCTGAAATAGTAGAGGGCTTATTATTAATAAGCACTTTGATATTCTGATTGCCTCTCAATGAAACATTTCCATCCATATCCACCGCTAACATAGGAACGCGTCTCAATACGTCTGTTGCATCTCCTCCCTTGGCTGTTTGATCATTTTCTGCGTTATAAATGGTTCGGTCAACCTTTTCTTCTACGATGGCGCGCTGACCTTCTACCACTACAGCATCCAGTTGTTTGGATTCAGTGGCCATTTTTAATGAGCCAATATCAACTGAACTTTTCTTATCACTGATAACTACAGAAGGCACTTTTACATTTTCATAGCCGATAAAGGAAATGATTAGTTGGTAAGTCCCGTTGGGAACTTTTGTAATCACAAACTTTCCTTTGTCATCGCAAACTGCTCCATCAATTGGTTTTTCAGAGTTGGGAGCAGTTAATGCTACCGTGGCAAACTCTACCGGTTGATTGGTAGTCGCGTCAATAATTACTCCTGATATTTTTCCACTTCCTTTGGGTTGGGTAGTGGGTTGCTGTGCCAGGACAGAAAATGAGATGAACAGAATCACCAGAGAGAAAAAAATCTTCATATTTATTATTTCTTCAAAAAATGCCAACTATTAAACTTAGACCGCTTTTATGCCTTCACTATTCCCTTAACTTCAAATAAATTATTGTGCCATTACGGAGGACTAAAACCACATGCCTTTAAACCACTAATCTATTAATAGGTTGGCCCGTGCAGATAGAATTTAGACCGTCCAGCATTTTACCGCGATCCAAGGGGTTATTCCCAAGATTAACGACGCGAAAATAATATCGGCTTGAGTTAAGAAAACATCAAATTTTATCAACGGTAAGTAAGTCCGAAGTCGTCCGATGACTCTGAGTCGTCGGACGACTTCGGTTATTTCGGAGCTATCTTCTCAGTTTTTATTCCTGACTTCTCACCTGGAGGACAGTATTTTCTTAAGTAGTCGGTGTAAAGGGTAGCCAGATGTTCTCCTGTGCCTTCACCCTCTGAAATACTATGAGTGCGGTTTGGGTAGGCCATTAGCTGAAATTGCTTATTGTATTTGACCAATTCATTGACCAACATTTCAGCATTATTATAATGAACGTTGTCATCTCCCGTTCCGTGAACATACAACAGGTTTCCTTTCAGATTTTTAGCGTATGTGATAGGAGAGCACTTGATATAGTCATTCATATCAAGTCCCATGTACCGTTCTTCATAAATGTTGTCATACGTCAGACGATTTGCAACCGCTGCAACAGCAATGCCTGTTTTATAAATCTCTGGATATTGGAACAGTAAGTGTAACGTTGTGCTGCCGCCGCCGCTCCAGCCCCATACGGCTACTCTATCCTGATCAACAAAAGGCCATTTGATAATTTCTTTAGCAGCTGCAGCCTGGTCACTGATATTTAATAAGCCAACCTTACGATAAATAGACTTTCTCCAAGCACGGCCTTTCGGAGCAGGCGTGCCGCGGCTGTCAACGGAGATGTAAATGTATCCATCTTCCGACATGTCTCCGGCATACATTCTGTTTACACCCATACCATAACGATCCAACACGGTTTGACCCGCCGGCTCGGTATATACATAAAACACGACTGGATATTTTTTAGCAGGATTAAAGTTTTTAGGCTTGACCATCCAACCATCCATCTCGATTCCTTCTTCCGTTTTTACTTTAAAGAACTCAAGGTTTTTGGCTGTCTGTGCTGCTGGAAGCTTTGATTGAATGCTTTCTCTGTCATTAAGTGGCTTGTGCGTTGTCAGATCAATGAGCTCAGTTACTCTCTTCGTGTAGCTGTTGGTGAAATTATGTTGAGCGAATTTCCCATTGGGAGATATGTCATATTCGTGAGTTCCATTCAACCCAATGGGTGTTACCATTTCAAGCTTACCTTTTCCATCGAGTTTCGTCTTGTAGAGATATTTTTGTGTTGCGTTGGAAGGAGATGCCAGAAAATAAACATAATTGCTCTTCTCATCTACCATGAGGTATTCGATAACATCAAACTCACCTTTGGTGATCAACGCTTCTTTAGTCCCGTCCGATGTTATGCGGTACAAATGTGACCATCCGTCTTTTTCATTAGCCCACAGAAATTCTTTTTTATCATTGAGCCATCGGAATTTATGCTGATAGTCCAGTGCGCGCTCAGGTCCTGAAAATGAA
>JANYDR010000645.1 GCA_025363495.1 Cyclobacteriaceae bacterium
AGATGGAAAACTAGCGGTTGGTTCTACCCCTAACCAAGACAACCCATTGATGGATGTCTCTGAAATCAAAGGTGAGCCCATACTTGGCCTTGATGTTTGGGAACATGCTTATTATTTAAAGTATCAGAATAAACGTGTTGATTACATCAATGCTTTTTGGAATGTAGTGAACTGGGAAGAAGTGGCTAAAAGAATGGGGTAATGTGAAAATTAGCCAATTAGCTAATTTGAAAATGTATTACAGGTCTTATCTCTTGATTCTTATGTCTTGATACTTGCGTCTTGATACTATTTTCCTATTTTTGCCATCCCATTTAAACAAATGCGTGATTACACGTGTTCTAGCTTCGACTGTTGTCGGGGCGGTTTGAGTTAAGAAAGATATTTACCCTTCGGCTACGCTCAGGGTACGTACCCCGAGACAAAATCGAAGGGTCTTCAAGAGGAATTATTCCTCCTTAGCTCAGCTGGTTAGAGCACATGACTGTTAATCATGGGGTCCCTGGTTCGAGTCCAGGAGGGGGAGCAAGTAAATCAAGGGGTTACACCGAAAGGTTGTGACCCCTTTTGCTTTTGTGACCTCAGATGTGACCTTAGTTCAGCGTATCAAGAGCAGATTAATGAAACCTGAAAACAACCAAAGGAAAATATAAAAGTGTGGGGAGGGTGCGAAGTTTACTTATCATCAGGAGTGATAAGTAGAGAAAAAACTTAGCGGATGTTTTTCAAAACATCACTTGGGTTTAATCCCATGTAGGTAGCAAACTCATCAATTGTAACAATCTGATGAGATTGTTTTTTAAAATGGTCTTTCATTTTTTTGATGAGATTTCTACCATACCTATCACTGCGACCGGTGATTACCTGAATATCTTTCGGGTAAATGCACAAACGATTCATCAGCTTTTTAAACTTCTTTAATACACTATCTATACTGAAGGTATAGGAAATGTGTTGCAAAGATATTTCTTTTTTAAAGGCGGTAAAAGCGTGTTTGTTGGAATAATGCGGAAGAATCGGAACGGATGACTTTCATGATTTGCAAAGCCCCTGTGAGTGTATCTACTTTTGAATCTAAATTAAAAAAAAACAAAAAAATGGCACGTCAAAAAGGAATTTTAAAAGTTGAAGGAACTCTTGATGGGTTGACCTTTTACAAAACACAAGATGGACATCTTGTAAAAACAAAAAGCGGTGTATCTGGTGACCGTATCGCAAGCGACCCAACCTTTGTAAGGACCCGGGAAAATGGTGCCGAATTTGGCAGCGCTGCAAGCGCAGGCAAAATGCTTCGTGATGTTGTTCGCGCATTGATGCTGACTGCTTCGGATGGTCGTGTTACTTCCCGTTGTAGGCTTCCCCTTTTTCGGGTCCATTCAAAATTAGCGGTTTTAATTTAGCAAGCATTGTTTAAGAGTTCAATAGGACTTCGGTAATTTAAAGCTTTATGGGGTCTGTGTGTGTTGTAATCCATGCGCCATTTTTCTGTCATATCACGTACTTCATCGAGCGTTCTAAATACATATGCATTTAAAAGTTCGCGTCGTATGGATCCATTACATCGTTCAATAAAACCATTCTGCATTGGCTTTCCAGGTTGAATAAAGACCAGCTGGATTTTTTTATCTCTGCACCACACATCCAGCTGTCTGGAGATAAATTCTGGTCCATTATCTACACGTATCATTTGTGGTAATCCTCTTTCTTGCGTAAGCCCTTCTAGTACTCTGATAACACGTAATGCCGGCAATGATATATCTGCAACGATGCTCAACATCTCACGGTTGTAATCATCCAGGATATTAAGAAGACGATAGGAACGGCCATCCCACAAACTGTCGCTCATAAAATCCATTGACCATACCTGATTGTACGCATCCGGTTGGAACAATGCCTGTTTAACTCTTGCAGGAAGTCTTTTGCGAGCCCTGCGGCGGATATTTAATCCCATTTCGGTATACACTCTATAAACTCGTTTATGATTCCATGAGCAGCCTCTGCGTAAGCGATAATAGCTGTTCCAAAAACCAATGGAAGGATGTTTGGATACCAACTCATTTAATGCATCGATAATCGGTTCGTCGCAACGTACCACTGGCTGATAGCGATAACTTGTTCGGGATATGCGCAATGCATTACAGGCCTGACGTTCTGACAACTTATGATCCTTGATCATACTCGCTGCCATTTCCCGTTTTACTTCAGACCCGGGAACTTTTTTTCCATTACATCTTTTAATGCTGTATGGACCAAACTTAGTTCAGCAAACATTTTTTTAAGCCTGCTGTTCTCTTCTTCAAGTTCCCGCATGCGTTTTATGTCGCTGGCAATCATGCCGCCATACTTTGCCTTCCAGTTGCGGAAAGTCTGTTCACTAATACCTTTTTCCCTGCAGATATCGGACACTTTAATGCCGGCCTCATGCTGATTGATAATAGCTACAAT
>JANYDR010000657.1 GCA_025363495.1 Cyclobacteriaceae bacterium
CCCAAAAAACAATAGTGGAAAAATAAATAAGCCTGGAAGAAATTGCAGATATTCCTTAGGGCTAAGTTTCGACTCATCCGTAAAAAGCCTCTTTATATAAAGGAAAAACAATGGTCCTAACCCCGCCATTGCAAGTAGCCCGATTACCGCCGTAAAATATTGACTTCCTGGTACCAAAAGACTTACAACAGATTTACCTGTCCGAAGAGCAAACAAAATCAGAATTGCTGTCAAAAGTTTATTCGGAATTTTTCTACTCAACAGCCTGACACTGATGGCCAGGTAGAAACAGTGGCTTACGGTAATGGCACTGATGATCAAAAGGATTGTCCGGTAGTTCATGGTAGCAAACACGAAATTATTTGCAATTATCTACTACTGATTTGCAAATCAGAAGATAATATAGGTTACAAAACCGCTGTTTTGCTACAAATTATAAAATATATGAACATATCACGCCGATATCTTATCAAAGGAGGCCTGCTGTCATTGGCTACTCTCATTTCACCTTTCAAAACCATTTCAAACCCTCTTAACACTAATTTTATGGAAGTAAAAGATCCCATCAAACCAGAGCTTATCAAAGAGTTTGTACGCATTGCCCATTCAAATATTGACAAAGTAAAAGAGATGTTAGCCGAAGAGCCCGCTTTACTTAATTCAGCACAAGATTGGGGTGGCGGCGATTTTGAAACTGCATTGAATGCGGCAGGTCACATGGGAAGGAAGGACATTGCGGCGGTCCTATTAACAGCCGGTGCGAGAATGGATGTCTTTTGTGCTGCAATGCTTGGGAAACTTGATATCGTAAAAAATATTCTGGAAGCCTATCCAAATTTAAAAACATCCAAAGGTCCTCATGGATTAATGCTCTTTCATCACGCGAAACAAGGTGGAGAAGAAGCGAAAGCAGTGCTTCAGTATTTGGAAAGTATCGGAGCGAGTTAATAAAAAAAGAAGCAGTACTTCAACAGTACTGCTTCTTTGGTGAAAACAACTCTGTTTTATAGTTATGCAGTCCAGATAAAATAGACATTAGCAATAACGTAAACGGCGACAACTAAAATAGCACCGATCTTATTTACCTCATGGGCCTTATCAACTTGTCCCTTATTGTGCAGTTTAAGAGCGATAGCAGAAACTGCGAGAATTGAGAATATCCCAAAAAAAGTAAGGGTGTGCAAGGTGTCAACCAAACTAAAGCTGGAGGATTGAGGCAACAGAGAATCAATTATATATTTATTTCCAACAGCAGCAAAAAGTCCTCCTACAGGTAAGCCAAATCTTGGTTCCAGCTCTCCGGGATCTGACAGAAAGCTCAATCCTGAAATCAGAAAGGCAATATACATTCCAATAAATATTTTGGAAAACAATCCAATGGCGTCACGCTTAATATCCATTTCAATATTGAAAGTTGAAAAGGTGCTGCTTCTTCTGGTAGCAACCGGATCACCAAAACCGGTATTGTAAAAACTATTGCTGATCGACACGATAAAATTGTCAACCTTCCAGCTGTCAACCGAGGAGACATTATCAAACTTGCTGTCCACTTTATCGGCTACAAAAATCAATCGGCTTTCATCAAAGATGGTATTCTCCAAAACGACCTTTAACTGCTGTTCATCGAATGGAAAATCATGAACCTTCCAGTCTTGCTTCATCCGGCACTTCATCTTCATCTGAACCCATATCTTTCCCTCCACCGTATCAGTAACCGTTTCAGATATTTCGATCTCTTTGGCATTGGGTATATCAATCTGGTTGGAGAAGTCGAACAACAACGGATCATTCGGATCAGGCTTTTGTGGTTTATAGACAAACCAGATCCAAAATCTCATTGTGTATTCCTTGGAATGGAAGTCAATGTCATGAACCGTGATAATGTAAGCTCCTACTTTTACAGTATCCGGCTCCGTTTTCCCAAAGGATTCAAACGAAGTCGCTGAAAATAATATCGTTAACAGGATAAGGAGGTTTTTATTCTTTCTGATCACGCGCTTTTATTTTAATAGTGGGGTGTTAAAGGCATTTTTTTAAAGGTCTTACTTACAGAAGAATTATTCAATAGGTAAATTACCTAGACCTAAAAACTAAATTAAATGCAAGGTCACAACGCGCACGAAGGGAGCGAAACGCCCACAAAGAAATATTAAAAAAGCTTTGTAGTCCGTCGTGACCTTGCATTAAAACTGTCCGTGAAAATTTGAGGCAAAAGAGTAACCGAGCTGAATTTCTCCTCCAATTTTCTGCTAAACATTATTTCAACGGCAACCCGAATTTCTTCCTAAGATCATACCTTTACCCCTGTCAAATTAAATCTTATATGAAAAAAATACTCTATATCTTATTCATCATGATCGTTGGTCAATCTATCGCCCAGCGTGCGACGTCAGATGATATTGAAACGTCCAAAGGGGTGCTTAAAATTCAACCTGTAAAGCATGCTACATTGGTGTTTACCTGGAACGGCAA
>JANYDR010000663.1 GCA_025363495.1 Cyclobacteriaceae bacterium
ATATGGCATGCACATTCTATCAGCTGAGACATTCATTCGTTTCCAATTATCCAGCGGGCGGAACATCAATGCCTCGCCTGCATCATTCTTGTATGCCTTCAATCCTTCAAAAATAGATTGACCATAATGAATGGCCGGCGTTGCGGGACTTATCAGCATGTGACCATATGGAACAACTCGTAAATTTCCCCAATCACCTTTGCGGAAATCCGCCAGAAACATATGATCGGCAAAGACCTTTCCGAATGGGAGATCATTAAAATCCACTTCTTTCAATCGCGACTTTTCAACTTTCTTAACATCGATTTTCAATGTTTCCACCATGGCTTTAAATATTTAGGGTCGCAAGATAAATGATATTTTATAGGAGGGCTAACGGATGTTAGGAAATGTTGCGAAAATTAACTTTTGGGCCATTTAGACGCTGCGTTGGTAAAGCAGTTGGAGGAAGGATGCCTGTTTCAGTCACCGGTTGCAAGGGTCGCAGCAAATTAATTATGAATGAAAATTTTATAATAAGATACAAATCCTACAGTTAAACAATTAACATTTTCTTCATGCACACACTATCAGCAATTCCAATATATTGATCATAGTTTGGAATGATTGAATATCCACTCTTCTTATAAAGACGCACAGCTTCCGGAAGTTTATTTCCAGTCTCGAGGATACACGACGAAAAACCCAATTCCACTGCCCACTTCTCAAGCTCCCTTAAGACCATGCCCACAATGCCTTTTGAACGAAGGTCACTTTTGACGAACATTCTTTTAATCTCTACAGAAGTATCATTATATTTTTTGAATGCACCACAACCAACGGCTATGTTGTTCTGATACGCGACAACAACATGCTTTATGACATTGAGCTTATTGAACTGGTTGAAATAAGACTGCTGTTCGCCGTACCGATGATGAAGTTCTGCATCAAGCAATCTGACAAGGGAAATAAAATCCGGGTTTGTGGAATCTGTCCTTATTAAAGTGTCAGAAGTTATCATAAATCAAAGTTAAAACTTGTTACTAAATCTCTAAAAATCATCCGCCCTTTACGGTAGGCTCATTTGCGGGTTTACGGTATTTGAATGGAATGACATTACTTATAGTTTAATGCATAATTTGCCTATATGCTTCGCCACCCCTGTTTTTTGCTGATCTCCGTCTTTCTTTTGATAATCGCTTTCCGGGCACAATCTCAATTTCCCATTTCCCCAAATGCCCGTGATGAAAATAATTTAAAGACAGGGTACTGGACAATTCTTTATGACAGTGCCAATAAAGTCGTTACTAACTTCGATTCCGTCGTTTATTATCGCATCATTCGTTTCGAAAAAGGAAAACCTACTGGAAAAGTCCGGGACTTCTTCCGCACGTACATCCGTCAATGGGATGGCTACCTGGCATCAAGTGATCCAGACATTAAAGAGGGTGAAGCAAATTACTATTATGAAAACGGTAAACTCCAGTATCACTGTTTTTATAAAAACAATCTTTTGGAAGGACCATTTCAACAATACTATGATAATGGACCTATAATGGGTGAAGGCTTGATGAAAAATGACACATCCGAAGGTCAATGGACATTTTACTTTCCAAGCGGGGTGAAGAGTATAGTATGCCAGCGCGTTAAGGGCATTGATAATGGAGACTTCGAAGACTACTTCAAGGGTGGTCAGTTGTCAGCCAAAGGCAAAAAAGTGAACGGCGAAAAATCAGGATTCTGGGTTGAATATCATGCAAATGGACAACTGGCCATGCATGAAAACTATGTAAGCGGAAAATTGAATGGCCCATACAAATTCTGGAATACAAGTGGTATCGTCGAAAGCGATGGATTTTTTAAAGACGGTGAAAAATCAGGACAGTGGCACGAGTACTACCCAACAGGAGAAAAAGAATCAGAGGGCGAGTACATCAATGGTAAAAAGACCGGCTGGTGGAGGATCTATTATACAAATGGAAAATTAAAAACAGAAGGCAATCAGGTGGATGGGAACCAACAAGGGCCCTATGTTTTCTATTATGAAGATGGCAGCGTAAGTGGAAAAGGAAATCTGGTCAATAGTCTCTATAATGGGAGATGGATTTTTACTCATCAGGATGGGAGAATTAAAATGGAGGCTGATTATTTACGCGACTCTATCAATGGTTACTGTATTTATTATCACGACAATGGACTTAAAAAGTCAGAGGGAAGTTACATAATGAATAAAAAAGATGGCCTATGGAAATACTACGATATAAACGTTGTTTTAAGTGGCACAGAAATATATTCGAAGAATGTTTTGCAGGGTGACAACTTCGATTATTATCCGAATGGTCAACTCAAACATAAAAGATACTATGTAGACGGACTCAGAGAAGGCGAGGACCTTGAATACTTTCAGGACGGGAAGCCATCAGCGACCGGAGCTTATAAAAATGATCAGATGGTAGGAGCATGGAAATGGTACCATCCAAATGGTCAGTTGGAATCTTCGTACTTCTATGTCGATGGTTTTTATGAAGGACCATGGATAAATTATTATGCGGACGGGAAAGTACAGTCAGTTGGACAAGGTGTTCACGGCAAGCGAAACGGATTAACCAAATATTATTATCATACAGGTCTGCTTGAAAAAGAAGGCTATAGTTTGATGGGGAAAGATGAAGGAAGATGGGTTAATTATGACTCTATTACTGGAAAAAAGGTATCTGATGGAAAGTACGTTAATCACAAACTTGATGGAAAATGGAAATTTTACTATCCCAATGGCAAGCTGGAATCAACAACTTATTATAAAAATGGGTTTAATGAGTCCCGGGCCAATATCGTTGATAGCCTGGATCGTCTTATTGAGCTCGGCGAGTACGACCTTGCTCTTAAAGAAGTTGAATGGCTGAAAAGAGTAATCAAGCGTGATTATCCAAAGAACAGTAAATTCATTATATCACCTCTTTATTACTATGCTACGATATCGCTCTACAAAAACGATAATGTTAACTCTCTGATGTGGTTTGAAAAATACCGGGACACTATTGTTCGATTGCAAGGAGATACAGTTAAGAATTACCAGGTCGCACTGAACGGAATTGCCCTCAACAAAATGAATCTTGGGCAGAAGGATGAAGCACTTGCTCTCTATGACAAGTTAATTCAAATGTCTTCCCGGTCCGACGCAGATTATGCTATTGGTATCTCCAATAAGGCTTTCGGATTATACAAGGCCAATCGCGCAAAAGAGGCAGAGGATCTTCTTCAAAGTGAATGGAGCATTCAGCGTAAAGAGAGTGGTGATACAAGCAGGCAGGCCATGGATATGCAGTGGATGCTTGGAAAATATTATATCAGTTGGAGCGATGAGTATGAAAAAGCTTTACCAGTCCTAAAAAATTATTATCAATTGCTGAGTAACCATTCAAAACGTTCCGATCCTCGTTTTATTAGTTGCATGAAGCAAATCGGGACGTGCTACAAAAGTCAGCAGAAGCGTACCGAAGCCATTAAATGGTTTACTCAAGAATTAGCATTAGCGGATTCACTCCATCAAAATACTACGTTACCTTATCTCGAAGACTTCAGAACACTCATTGGATTATACTCAGATATAAACAAGTACGACACGGCACTCATATTAACAAATCGGTTATCAGATGTTATTGCATCCACAAAAAGAATTGGGTCTTTCATAGATGCGAGAATGTTGGAAGGAAGGGCAACTATAGAATATTATCTGGGAGACTATCCTAAAGCTATTGCAGACTGGAAGCAAGCTGTAAGTCTCTTCGAAAAACTTGGAGAGACAAATACAACCTATTACACCGGTGCGTTACAGGGAATTGGCTCATCCATTAACTATTCCGGATCGAATACATTCGCAGAGGCAGAGCCATATTTTTTAAAAGCCCAGGAGACTACTTTGAAAAACTCCGGAGAACGATCTGTTCAATATCATCGCTTACTGGCAAACACCGGCAATTTCTACAGGTCAAGCAAACAGTTCTTTAAGGCAGACAGTGTTTTAAAAAAATCAGAATACCTGACTGCTAAATATTTCGGAAAAGAGAATGAATGGTATGCAGAATGCGCCAGGGAGATTGGTCTCCTGGAAATGGACCAGGCCAATTATGAAAAAGCTGCGGAGTGGTTTCAAAATTCACTCACCTATTATCGGCCCAACAGGGCCAATGATCCACTCGCCTGCACTTCCGTACTCACAAGTCTTGCGAAGACGTATCGATGGTGGGAAAAATATGAAGAGTCTGAAAAAATAATACGGGAGGCGATATCCATCTTTGAAAATGAAATAGGAGGTATTGGTCAGGATTACATAGATGCGCGAAGTCAATTGGCGAATCTTCTGTTTGATCGTGAACTTTACTCCGAATCAGAAAAAGTCTACTTATCGATCCTTAGTCAACAGGCAAAGTTTACGGGCGAACAAAGCTACGAATACGGCTACAGGTTGGAGGATATGGGTTACTTCTACAATGGCATTGGAGATTATAAAAAAGCTGAGAAGTACTATGCAATGTATAGTGACATTGCTTTGAAAGAAAAAGGACGCAATTCCTTTTCATACATGGATTCAAACTTCAAACTCGCCAACGTGTATGATAACCTTGGACTAAAAACAAAAGCCGACGAGTTCTACAAAAAAGCTATCGCGTTGTCGGTAAAGATTTATGGCGATCAGTCATTACAATATGCCCAAAAACAGAAGAGCTATGGAAAATTTTGTGAAAGACAAGGGTGGAATGCCGAGGCAGCTAAGTCATTTACCATCGCCTCCAACATTGCAAAACAGGTTTATGGGGAAGATAATTTAAGCTATAGCTTTTTTCTGATCGATCAGGCAAGAGGCTATCTTAATTCCGGAAGATATGCTGAGGCAGAAGCGTTGTTATTGAAATCCAAAGACATCACCTCACATCACCTTATCGATGCACTTGATGATTATCGTACCTCATTGGAGCTTTTTGCAACCTTTTATGAAGATATGGGGCGATACGAAGAGGCGGAAAAACTACACGAAGAAGTTCTTTCAATAATCGAGAAAAGTGATGGCAGGCATGTCTATTATGCACGGCGATTAATGGAGTCCGCCGGTAATGATTATGGAGCTTCAAAAAATTCAAAGGCTATCCCTAAACTTGAAGAAGCGCTAAAAATACTTGAAGAGGAAGTCGATCCAGGACATTGGGCAATTCTGGACGCGCATAATTTACTGGGTCTTATCTCTCAGGACGAGGGAAAGCTTGATGAATCCGAAAATCATTTTAATTACAGTATTGATCAGCGTGTTCTCAGCAAGCTTGAAATAAGTTTTGATCAGGCCATAACACTCCATAACAAGGCATCTGTACTTACCGAGAAAGGGAAATTTGCAGAAGCTGAAAAATTACAAAAGCAATCCGCCAGTACTTTTAGAAGTCTGGATACAAAAATGGATCTTGATTTGGAGGCTGGCTTACAAGATAATGTTGCCATTCTCTATCAGGCATGGGGTAAATATGATCTTGCAGAAAAGAACTGGCTGGAAGTGCTGCAAAAATACTCCACTTATATCCAGCGAAATTTCTCATTTATGAGTGATTACGAAAAAGCAAAGTTCTGGCAGAAGAATAAAAAGGATTTTGAGAATTTCAACACGTTTGCCATACTGAGAAAGGATCGCAAGCCAGAGATTAGCAGCACGATGTACAACAATCAGTTGGCAACAAAGGGAATTTTATTGTCAGCTTCTAATAAAGTCCGGAAGCGTATTTATGAAAGTCGCGACAGCACTCAGATAAGTATGTATTATGATTGGGTCCAAAACCGTGAGCGTCTCGCTAAAGAATACGCAGAAGCCACCTCCGACAAGAAAACTCCCCAGGTAGATTCGCTTGAGAGAAAAGTAAATTTGCTTGAAAAAGAATTAAGTCTAAGTACAGAAGACATTCGTGCAGACAAGCCAACGATCTGGAAAGATGTTCAAAGAACTCTCGGACCCGATGAAGCAGCCATTGAGATTGTAAGATTCCATTATTTTAATCGTCACAGAACAGATAGCGTTATCTATGCTGCACTGGTGCTCACGGCAGAAACAAAGCTTTATCCGCAGGTAGCAGTTTTGAAAAACGGTGACTTCCTGGAAAAACGAGCTTATAAGTTCTATCGCAACGCAATCATTTCCCAGATTGATGACACCTCATCTTATGCTCATTTCTGGGCAGCGATTGAACCCCTGGTAAAAAATAAGAAGAGGTTATTCATTTCACCTGATGGTGTTTATAATCAAATCAATCTCAAAACTTTGAAGAACACATCGGGACGATACCTGATGGAAAATCAGGACTTTATTATTGTTTCAAATACGCGTGATTTAATAGCAATAAAAGGGAGGAAAAAACTTCGCCTGATGCAGACAGCTTCCCTGATTGGCAATCCTCAATTTTTTGTAGGACAAAATGATATTCCAAAGGAAGGCACAGCTCGCGATTATTCTCAGGAAGACAGGAGTGGTATTGCTGCCCTACCCGGAACCAAACAGGAAATCGAAGCTGTAGAAGGACTGCTCGTAAGAAAAGGATGGAAAGTAAATTCACTTGTTCAAACAAATGCTGCTGAGAAACAAGTCAAGGAACTTCCTTCGTCACGAATCGTTCACGTCGCGACACATGGATTTTTTCAGGACGAGAAAAACGTATCCTGGTCTACCCAGGACCCAATGCTTCGATCCGGAATTCTACTCAGTGGCGCGGCGAATTTTATGCAAAACAAGCAAGAGACCGACGGTGAGAACGGAATACTCACCGCCTATGAGGCCGCCAACTTATCACTTGAAGGAACGGAGATGGTTGTACTTAGCGCTTGCGAAACAGCTCGTGGAGAAATTCAACAAGGTGAAGGAGTTTATGGACTACAGCGCGCATTCATTACTGCTGGTGCTGAATCTCTTGTCATGAGTTTGTGGAAAGTTGATGATGAAGCCACACAGAAATTAATGTCGCTATTTTATGAAAACTGGATGAAAGGAATGGATAAAAATGAAGCTCTCAACCAGGCACAGCGGGAGCTACGCAAAACTTATCCACATCCGTATTACTGGGGAGCGTTTGTGATGATGCGGGGGTAAAAACGAAAATGAAAAATGAAAAATTAACGAATGAACAATTAATTCGGTAGTGCCTCATTACCAAAATTAAAACATCACTGAATCACTGTTGTCCGGGGAAAGTTATAGAGAATAGTAAATTATTCAAATTCTTAATGTGAAGCGGTTTTTTGATAGAAATAGCAAAAGTGAGCCCCTCTTTTATGTATAGAGATTTAACTGATGATGTATCTTCGGCTCGT
>JANYDR010000017.1 GCA_025363495.1 Cyclobacteriaceae bacterium
AGATGACAGTGTGTTTCAATTTCAGATATTTCCCATAGGTGGCGAAGCTTTCGCCGATCTGGATCGCAAGTTCGCGAGTTGGTGTAAGAATAAGAGTTTTAATTCCGGCCGGACCTTTTACAAACAATTCATCCTGGTGGAGGAGTTGAAGAATGGGAGCAGCAAATGCTAACGTTTTTCCAGTACCGGTTTGCGCACAACCTAACAGGTCTTTGCGTTCTAACAGTACAGGTATTGCTTGTTCCTGAATGGGAGTGGGCTGTGTATAGCCTTCTGCTTTCAGAGCCCGCAATATGGGCTCAATTAGATTTAAATTTTCGAATGACATGATTTAGTTTTAGTGTAGCGAGGCTCGCTAAAAAATTTATTACAACGCCTCTTGGGTCAACGCAGTGGCTCCTTATGCATCAGGAGCGCCTATTTACGGGAATTTGGAGGACAACAGTGCAAAGATACCATTAAATAATTTGAAAATTTGAGGATTTGAAAATTTGAAGATGAAATTGGGTTGAAACTTCCAGAACTACCCGAATAACTTTTTCGATGTTATAGAGAATCCTTGCAAGTAACATTGATCATATCTGACGTTTCAAATCAAAAATGGCCCCACATTCCTCAACGACGAGTCTCCATTTTCAAATCTTCAAATTAAAAAGGGAACACTCAATAAATGAGTGTTCCCTTTTAGAAAGAGTAATTCCATTAAGACTGGGACTACTTGCCCTCTTTCTTGGCCCTCTTTTCAGCCCTCTTTTCTTTCAAGGTTTTTGCTGCAGGCTTTTTAGTGTCCTTCTTTTTGTCTTGTCCTTTTGACATGGTAATTAAGATTTGGTTTATCAAAATTAAGAAGAAAATCGTTAGAAATTTTGCCTCTCTGAATCGGAAATGAAAACAGCGGTTTGCTAAAAACTTCTTAATTTGACATAACTAGCACATTAAATATAGACCGGTTGAAATCCTTGAGGGGCCTAATCTTTGTTTTTCTCGTATTGCTGGCTGTGTTGGTTCATGCACAGCCGAAATATTCGGTCGATAAGGGCGAAATCAACTTTGCTTCAAATGCGCAGCTTGAGATGATCCGGGCCACCTCGAAAGAATTAAAGGGCATCATTGATCCTGCTACCAGTCAATTTGCATTCCGGGTGAACATCCGTTCCTTTCAGGGATTCAATAGTAGTCTTCAGCGGGAGCACTTTAATGAAAATTATCTTGAGAGCGAGAAATTTTCGACAGCCAGTTTTAGTGGAAAGATTATTGAAAAAGTTGATTTCATGACGGATGGTGTTTACGAGATAAGAGCTAAGGGCGACCTGGATATTCATGGGCAAAAGCAAACCCGGATCATTAAAAGCAAGCTTACTATAAATGGAGGTACAATTAATGTTGAAGCTTTTTTTATTGTTCCACTGAGCGACCATAATATTTTGATCCCACGGATCGTCAATCAAAAGATTGCAACTGAAATTGAGGTGAGTATAAAAGCATTATTAATAAGTAAGCCTTGAGAAACTGCTTTGTGAAAATTATCGGGATTCTATTTCTTGTGACCTGTCTTGCATTTGAAGGCGAAGGACAGGTCCCGTATTTTCAATACTATTCCCTGTTAAAAAAGAATGAGCCCGTTCAGGTTAATGCAATTCTGCAAGGTAAGTTCGGCTTTATGTGGTTTGGTACGACAAAAGGCCTTTTCAAATTTGACGGAACCAAATTCACACGATTCACATCTGCGGAGAATCTTCCGGATGATAATGTAACAGCACTTGGAGTTGATTCCATAGGCAGAATCTGGACCGGGCACAAAAATGGTCAGCTGGCTTTTATTGAAAATGGTGTCGTTAAGAGATTTAACCCGCAGGAGGGAAATGCCACACAGGAAATATCTGATATTCTTTTTGATAGAAAAGGAAATCTTTGGTTCGCTACTCTTAATGATGGATTGTATTTTTTCCGCAACGAAAGGTTATACCGACTGGATGAAACCGACGGTATGCCTGATCTTTTTGTTTATGATATCCTGGAGGACCGCAGCGGTAACATATGGGCAGGAACAGACGGTGGTGTCGCAGTTTGCTCTCTTGTTGATTCCAAGGTCACGATTAAGACATACAATTATATCAATGGACTGCCTGATAATATTATAAAGAAGATCGAACAAGACGAAAAGGGTTCAATGTGGATGGCTACCGAAGATAAAGGTATCATTCATTATGATTCTGCATCGGCAACCTATAAGCCATTGATAGAAGGTAAATGGAACTTTGGTGTGGTTTCTGATTTTATCATAGATGAATATCAGGTATGGATTTCATGTCTTCAAACGGGCCTGGTGGTGTATAATCGAAAAACTGCTGAAGTAAAAAGATATAATTCAATGTCAGGTCCTGGGTTTAGTTCCTTCCAGGTGCTGACGGCAGACCGCGAAAAAAATATTTGGGCTGGTTCCAAAATGGGTCTGATGAGAACCCAAGGTGATCACATTGAATTCATTAGAACACCGGAGCTTAATAATGATAATATTATAGCGGTAGCAATTGATCAAAAGGGGAATAACTGGTTTTCTACAGACGAAGGACTGTTCAAGAGGACTGTTGACGAAACGGGAAAAGTTTCGCTTGAAAAACCACTAAGCAATTCAAAATTTCAAAAATTTACTGTTATCAGCTTATATGTTGATTCGTTTGGATACATCTGGGCAGGTCTTTACGGAGAAGGTGTTCTGCGGATTAATCCGATAACAGGTACAATTCATAGTCTTACTTCTGAAATCAGGAATGGAAATGTATTAAACATTACCGGAAAGGGAGATGTGGTTTGGCTTGCAACATTGGGTGGGGGGACTCAAATAAAAATCTCAGGCGACAAGCTCAGTATAAAGAATTTTACCAGCCAGGACGGATTAGTTTCTGATTACATCTATCAGGTTTTTATAGACAGTAAAAGCAGGGTGTGGTTTGCAACCGACGGAAAAGGTGTAGATATGATGGATGATAAAGGCTTTCACCATTATCAGGAGGGACTCAACTCAAAGGTGGTTTATGGTTTTGCGGAAGATGGAGACCATCGCATTTGGGTAAATGTCCAGGGCGAAGGATTATATCAATTTTCAGAAAATAAATTCACGGCCTTTGACTTGAAGGGCACTCGCCTGCGGGACAACAACGTTGGTTCTTTTACATCGACAGCTTCCGGCAATCTGTTTATTATTCATGACCTGGGCGTTGATATTTATGATATAAAAAGAGACAGAGTTGAGTATCATGGTGAAGAAGTTGGCATTCGCGATATGAAGCCCAATTTGAATTCAATAGCAAAAGATAAATATGGAGGGATTTTTATTGGTACTGATAATGGTATAATTAAGTACGTCGATTTCTTTATGTCCTATGCCATTGAGCCAACACCATTTATTGAAAGCTTCAATGTTGTAAATCAGCCTGTTTCACTTCAAAGTGAACTTTCTTTTCCATATGATAAAAATGATGTGACAATTCTTTTTCGCGGACTTTGGTTTCAGGACCCTGCCGCGCTCGTTTATCAGTACCGTTTAAAGAACTTCGATAAAGAATGGATTTCTACCCGTGATCAGTCTGTTACCTATTCCAGCTTACCGCCTGGAGAGTATGAATTTCAATTGAAAATATCTAATGACGATGGTTTCGTTGGAGCCCCGGAAACTCATGTCAGTTTCACAATACGATCTCCTTTTTGGAGAACGTCATGGTTTTATACACTCAGTGTGTTGGTAATAGTTTTCGGCGTCTACATAATTATCAAATTCCGGGAAAGAAAACTTCGCAGGGATAAGCAGTTTCTGGAAGCCAGTGTAATTGAGCGTACACTGGAGATTATTAAAAAGAATGATGAGATAAATACGCAGGCGGAAGAGATCCGTGCTATTAATGAGAACCTTGAACAATTAGTAAAAGAACGGACATCCCAACTGGAACGAAAAAACAAAGCGTTGGAAGAATATGCATTCATTAACGCGCACGAGCTTCGTGCCCCGGTTGCCAGTATTTTGGGTCTCATTAACTTAATGGAGACAATCGAGCTCGACGAAGAACATAGAATTTATATCAAACATCTTCAAAGCTCCGCCGAGAAGCTGGATAGTGTAGTAAGATCTATTGGAAAAGCAATTGAGAAGGGCGAATAATTCGTTGATTCGATCATTTATTGATTCGTTAATGAATACAATTCAATTGTCGAACTACCGAATCAATAAATGATCGAATTATCCAATCATTCGTACATCTTCTCAATCTCTGCCTTATAATTCTGCTCCAGCAACCGTCTCACAGGTTTCAATGTCGTAGTTAATTCTCCCCGTTCGATACTCCAATCCTCATCACATAAGACGAAATTTCTTACAAATTCAACATTTGGTAGAGATTCATTTAACTTATCAATCTCCTGTTGGAATTTCGCCCTCACTTTGATGTTATGTATCATAAATTGAACGGAAGTCCAGTGAATATCTTCCTGCCGGCACCATGCTTCCAGCATCTCTACATGCGGCACAATAAGAGCTGTGACATAGGGCCGTTGAAATCCAATGATCAGGCACCGTTCGATAAAGGGAGATCTGGCAAAATGATTTTGTAACGGCTGGGGCGCGATGTATTTCCCGGATGATGTTTTGAAAATCTCTTTTTTTCTATCCGTAATTTTTAGAAAGCGTCCATGTACAAACTTTCCGATGTCACCAGTCCTGAACCATCCGTTTTCTGTAAATGCATCTTTTGTCAGCTCAGGTTTCTTGTAATAACCCTGTGTTACGTTGGTTCCCTTTACAAGAATTTCTCCTTCACTTTCTTCATTAGGCTCATCAATCATCACGTCAATTCCAGGAATGGTTATTCCGACAGTCCCGAAGCGATTCATCCCCGGTTCGAAGCGATTGATGGTTATGAGAGGAGCGGTTTCGGTCATTCCATATCCTTCAATTACCTGAATACCGGAAGCCGCAAATAATCTTCCAATCTCGGGTCGCAACGAAGCAGCACCAACAACCATATAACGGATCTTGCCGCCAAGTTTTCTTCGCCAGCGATTTAGTACGAGCATCCGCGCAATAAATAATTTTATTGCAAATAATGGCTGAAGTCTGAAAGTCGATCCATATCGCTTTCCAATTTCCATGGCCCAGGTGATTGTCTTTCGCTTCAGGATGTTCTTGTCCAGTAATTGATCTTCAAGAAAATCATACATTTTTTCCAGTACTCTTGGTACGCAGGTGCAGAAGTAGGGACGAACGGTTTTAAAATCCTTCGCAAAACTTTCCTTGTTTTGACTGAAGTAGAGTGATACGCCAAACGCCAGATATGTATAGCAGGTCATTCGTTCAAAAATGTGGCTGAAGGGCAGAAAACTAAGGACGCGATCACCGGGCTCCAATGGCAATAATGTCAAGACTGCTTTAATATTGTGAATTACATTGCGATGGGTGAGAAGCACTCCTTTCGGCAAACCCGAACTCCCTGAAGTATAAAGAATAGTAAAAATATCATCTTCATTTACACTGTCGCGTCTTGCATTCAGGGTAATCATTGATTGTGCCTCTGCTTTGATTAACCTCAATGGCTCAAAGTAATTTTGGATGGATTGTTCAATATGATAAAATACAGTTTTGCTTCCCGACTTTTCGCCAATGGAAGAGAATTTTTTAAAAAGTTCAGCATCGGCAGTAATGCATAATCTTGATTCCGTTTCAGAGAAGATCAATTCTATTTCTTCATTCCTTGAAGTTGGATGTATCGGTACAACGATTAGTCCTACTTGCTGACACGCGAAGTCCAGGGACATCCATTCTGGATGACCAATAACTGGCACTAATATTATTTTGTCACCTTTTGAAAATCCGTTTTCGATAAACCAGCAGGCAATCGCTTCTGATTTCTCTTGCAAAGATTTAATAGAATAGCCCTGCCATTGACCTGTCTCGTATGCGTTAAGAGCGCGGGAGTTTGGATACTTTTCTATTTGGTACCGGATGATATCAAAGACGCGGGAGAAGTCAATGGAAGGCTTTTTAATGATTTCCATTGGATTTTTTTTTCGTTTTTTCGCCAGGCTTTACATACAGGATGTCATAGAGGATCTCAAAAAATTTAGGAAATTCCGGCAAATCATTATGACGACCTCCTTCGATTTTATGAAGAGTAATTTTATTTGGAAACAGTTCCTTAAGCTTTTCGCTTTGAGAAAAAGAGATAAGCCTGTCGTTGGTTCCATGAATAATATGAACCGGGCATTCTATTGTCTTTAAATACTGATCTGTACGGATGTCGTATTTCAGTATCCATTTCAAAGGTGTGAAAAACAAATAACGATTGACGTTATAAAAGAAACTAAAGTATGGAGAGTCAAGAATAAGTTTTGATGGTTTATTCCCGGAGGCAATGCGTGCTGCGATACCGCTTCCCCAGGAACGGCCGTATAGAATTATTTTATCCTCCGGATAGGATTGTGTAAGCCACTTATAGATAAACTGAGCGTCGTTAAAAAGTTTGGCCTGAGTTCTTTTTCCTTTGCTTTTTCCAAAGCCACGATAATCCATCATGAAGAAGTCATAGCCATTGCTGACAAAATCCTTGGCAAATTTTCCCCAACCTTTAATGCTCTTCGAATTGCCTTTCAAATAATAGACAACTCCAAGAGAGTTTGGTACTTTAAAAAAGATCGCATTGATGATGCCTCCGTCTTCCATTTCAAAATCAAACTCTTCGAAGGGGAATGGATATTTATATTGAAATGTGGAAGCTAGTTTCTCCGGTCTGAAAAAAGCGAGATGCTGAAAAAAATAAAATGACAAACAAATTAGAAGATATACTATCAACAAGGTTATTACAAAACCAACCATATCTTTTTCGTTTGTAAAACTTACAATTAATCCTACTTTTTCAAGTTACCAATTTCATCATTCCAACTTAGCAAAATTCAGTAATCAGATACAGATGTACCTGATGATGAACCGTAGAAACAGCTTTTTTGCCACGGATGACACGGATTTTCACGGATAATGCGTAATGCACTTAGTCATAAATAAAACTGACGGATGGCAGCTTCGCTGCATAGCCTCCGTGAAAATCCGTAGCATCCGTGGCAAAGGTCTGGCGCAGCAATGACGAAGTCATTAATCCGTAGCATTGGGTGCATGAGGTTTTAGCTCTAACCTTTCTGCTTTAAGCTAGTTATTCAGACTCTCCCGAAGTACTCTATGAAATTCTTCAAAGTCACGCAAATTTCTATGTCCTCCTCCCTCTATAATGACAAATTTATCACCTTCTTTTAATAACGGTTTAAGCTCAAGTGCCGATGAAAGTGGGACGACCCAATCATTGGTGCCATGGATAATCACTTTCGGGCAAGTAATATTTGGGAGAAATGCTTTGTTGGAAAACTGATAGTGAAGTGGAAATAACTGAAGCATTGGTTTTAGAGGAAACGAAACAGCTCCCTTCAATTCGCCAAAAGGAGTTTCCAGTATGAGTAGGTCCGGCTCATCTGTTTTTGCAAGATGAGACGCTATGGCGGACCCTAACGATCTTCCATAAATTATTAATCGATTGAATGTAGAGTGTTGCTTCGCCCATTTCAGGACTGTTTCTGCATCTTTATAAAGAGAAACTTCATCTGGTATGCCAGTACTTTTTCCATATCCTCTGTAATCAAACATAAGTATGTCATAGCCTAAAGAAGTAAAGTCAACGGCATAGTTTCCCCAGCGCTGAAGATTATCGGCATTTCCGTGAAAGTAAAGTATCAGTCCTTTAGAATGACTTTTCGTTTGGAATAATAGAGCATTTAGTGATTCTCCATCTTCTGTTTTTATGAAATATTCTTCAAACCTTTCGTCGAATTTAAAGGCATACGCATTGGAAAGAATTTTTCGTTGAAAGATGAGGGAATCCTGAAACATGTAGAGGCCGGTTAATACTATAAGATAGACTCCCAATAGGACAACTAATACCTTACCGATGATTTTTAAAGTTTTGATACTTTTTGGGAGATTTCAAAAGTAATCATGTTTTTGGTTTTTTTTCTTTTTGCTGCAGGAGACGCAAAGCATTGAGGAGATCTCGATCAGAAAGTGACTTTACGTGCTTCTGTGCTTTCGCGCCCCTTGCCTTCTCCGAAGCAGCTACTCACAGGTCTGCGGTAAAAGCATCGCGACGACGTCGCCAATAACTATGGTGAGACGCCTTTTTAGAGCGTGTCTCCTATGTGGTTAGTCAGCAATCAATAACGCCTAATTTACTCGCTCCTTAATGAGTCAATTGGATTTGCCTTCGCCACTTTTAAAGATTGATATCCGATGGTGAGCGAAGCCAGGAGAAAGGCAAGTATCAATGCGCCAGGATATATTAAAGGATTAATCTGGGTTTTATAGGCGTATTGCTCGAGATACTTATAAATGCTGTACCAGGCCAGGGGAGTAGCAAGTATAAACCCGTATAGTATAAGCCTATAGAATTCTGACGATAACAAGAGAACGATGTTCCTTGCTGAAGCTCCCATCACTTTCCGAATACCGACTTCTTTTGTACGCTGCTCTGCCGAAAACGCTGTCAATGCGAAAAGTCCGAGACAGGCGATGACAATGGCCAGACCGGAAAATAGCGTAAACAAGTTTCCAAGCTTCTTCTCTGATGTATATAAACGTTGAAAGTCTTCGTCAAGAAATGAGTAATTGAATTGTTCCCCAGGTGCAATTGCCTTCCAGTTTTTTTGCAAGGATTCAATTACCTGCTGAGTGTCATCTGATTTGTATCGAAACCCAAGGAAGCCACGACTCGATGTGCTAAAGAACAAACCAAGCGGTGCTACGGTCTCACGGAGGGATTCATAATTGAAATCTTTCACAACGCCAATGATGGTCCATGTTTCAACCTTTGACTTGTCCTGAGAACCGTCAGGGTTATCATGCGATAGACTGATTTTTTCTCCAATCGGGTTGCCTTGGAATCCGAACTTTCGAATGGCAGTTTCATTTAATATCACAGCAGAAGAATCCGAAGGAAAGTCCCTCGAGAAATTCCGGCCCGAGATAATTTCCATTTCCATGGTTGGTATATAGTCATAATCAACTTTCCATTTTTCGGCGTTTAATGAATTGTCAGAAGATGGTGCGGAGCCGGATTTCCACATGAGTGGTGTACTTCTTGCAAATCCTGGTCCCGGAAAAAAAGAGGAGATGGTGCCGTTGATGATAAAACTATTCTTCAGTATTTCATCCCTTAGAACCAGCAATTGCTGGCCTGCGTTCTTTACATCATGAAGTAAGATCACCTGCTCGTTGCTAAATCCTAGTTTTTTACTTTGAACAAAATTCATTTGCTCATTCAATGCAAAGGTTCCAATGATAAGAAAGGTGGAAATAAAAAATTGAAAGATCACAAGACTGCTTCTCAGCGAAAGGGAATTTTGACCGATTGATAATTTTCCTTTGAGCACTTTCGCAGGCTGAAAAGAGGAAAGAATGAATGCCGGATACGAACCTGCGATAAGTCCTACCAGCAACGCACCGACAAGCAGAGCGATGCCCCATCCGATAGTATTCCACGGAATAGTTACATGTGTCCCGGTAAGGATATTGAACGAAGGCAATAGGAGGGAAGTGAATGTGAGAGCCAGTATAAAAGAAAGTATGCTTAGGATAGTGGACTCGGCAAGAAACTGAAGTGCAAGACTTGATCGGGTGGATCCCAGTACTTTTCTTATTCCAACTTCGCGTGCGCGTTTGGAGGACCGTGCTGTCGCAAGATTCATAAAATTAATACATGCGATGACAAGGATAAAAAATGCTATCGCACTGAATAAATATATATAATCGATATCACTATTAGCCTCCAGTTCGTTGCGCAGATTGGAGTGAAGGTGAATATTGAGTAAAGGTCGCAGATGAAGTAATAGTTTGTTGCCACCTGTTTTGAAGTCTTCGATAAAGGTTGGACCGAAGACTGCGGAGGCCTGAGGAGTAATATATTTTTCGATCATCGCGGGGAATTTAGCTTCCAGTGATTGTGAATCACTTCCATCTCGTAGCAATAGATAAGTGTTGTAGGGTCCTCCGATCCAGTTGCCATTTTTAGATTCTGGCAGTCCTTCCATTGATAGAAACATCCGGTAATGAAAATGACTGGTTTCAGGAATATCTTCTATGATACCAGTGATTTTATAACTGACCTTATTGTCCTGAATTAATGTTTTGCCCAGTGCATCTTCATTTGGAAAAAATTGATCCGCACATGCTTTTGTGATCACCATTGTATTGGGTTCAGCGAGTGCATTATTTGGATTGCCAGAAATAAATGGAAGGGTAAATATTTTGAATAGATCGTTATCAGCATAAACTACACGCCGTTCGGGGGTATTAACATCTTGTCGCTTGAACTGAAAGGAGCCAGCGTACTTTAAACGCGTGGCAACTTCTATTTCCGGATAGTCCCTTACCATGATCTCGGCCATTGGTGGTGTTACGGCCGCATTGTGGAAATAATTCTTCCCTAAAAAGATTTCCCAGTCGACACGAAATATTCTGTCGGCATTCAAATTGAATTTGTCATAACTCAATTCTGATTGTACAAAAAGCAGAATAACAAGGCAGGTTGTAATACCAGTCGTCAGGCCGAATAAATTAACGAGCGTATAAAAGCTGTTTTTTCTAAGGTTCCTGATCGCAATTAATAAGTTAAATTTTAGCATATCCCCTGCGTTTAGGAAAAATTGTGCCAAAGCTGTTCAGGTACTGAAATGAAGTTTTGAGCTTTAAATACTAATC
>JANYDR010000081.1 GCA_025363495.1 Cyclobacteriaceae bacterium
CTCAGATGCTCCATCGAGTACATTATTTCGGTAAACGTATTCTGACCATCCGGCTGAAAGAAACTTTCATCCCCCTCAAAGTCGGCATCATAACCGAAAGCATGAGGTATTTGTTTTAAGATCAGGATAAGGCCGATGGCGGCCAACATTCCCTTGATCACTGAGATGGGGAAAAAATGACCCACGGTCCCTGCTTTCACATACCCAAAGACAATCTGGATACATCCGGCAATTACCAGCGCTGTCAGAAATAACGAAAAAGAACCGAGCTCAAGAATGGATACCAACACTATCGTGGCCAAACCTGCAGCTGGCCCGCTTACACTTATGGGTGACTTACTAAGAAACCCTGCCACAATACCTCCGACTACACCGGCTACTAAACCAGAAAAGAGAGGTGCTCCTGATGCCAATGCAATGCCTAGACATAAAGGCAATGCAACTAAAAAAACTACCAGTGCAGCAGGTCCATCATGCGTGATGTTATCAATAGGACGAAATGATATTTTCTCCTCCATATAGAGTTGGATAAAATTTAAATGAAAATAGAGCGACTAAAGAATAAGGAGAGAATTATCCCTGCGGAGGAGGCACAGTAATCTCGTGAAGAGGTTCAGTCAATTCAAAATACAATGAAGGCGTTACGACAGAGATTGTTTGGATGGGGTACAAAACAAGAGTAAGTGATTCAATAAAATAATCATCATCCTCTTCATAAACCCTGGACTCATCTTCCTCCAGTGGACTTTCTCCCAAATCAGAATAAAAACAAACGGGAGTACTCTTTTTATAAAGCGAAAATACTTCGGTAACCTCGCCAATGACGAGTACCGAAACGACATAAAAGATGAGCCGGACAATTTTCATTTGGGTGTAAATATACGATGAATCCTTTTAGGAGAATCTTAGAAAAGTATTAACAGTTCGGGAATAAGTACTGTTTTGGGCGAAAAATCAGGTCTTTTTTTTACAAGCAGAAACAGAAATGCAATTAAATACATAGGCACATAGTCCACATAGTCTGGCATAACTTCTATGTTTTCTATACGCCTATATGTTTCAAAATGTATTCAGCCCAAACACTATCCAGCAAACAATTACATTCCTTTTAATTTATCTTTACGTGAATTTACGCGCCATGAACTTCACAGAAATATTCTCCGTCACCCTGATCCTGTTCTCCGTCATCGACATCCTTGGAGCTATCCCTTCAATCATCCTCATTCGTCAACGGGAAGGGCGGATTCACGCAGAAGCGGCAACCATCATCTCTTTGATACTTATGGTGGGGTTTCTGTATCTGGGACAATCAATTTTAAATCTCTTTGGATTGGATGTAGCATCATTTGCTGTTGCGGGTGCTATTATAATTTTCATCATCGCCATGGAGATGATCCTGGGAATCACATTAATAAAAAATGACCCGGAAGCAAAGGGAACCGGCTCCATCGTTCCACTTGCATTCCCAATCATTGCCGGCGCAGGTACACTCAGCACAATTCTTTCACTAAGGGCCGTTTACTCGGAAATAAATATTCTTATCGGGATATTTCTAAATTTGGCTGTGGTATATACTGTGCTCCGCATCAGCTTGTGGCTCGAATTGAAAATTGGTAAATCAGGTTTCGCAGTTTTGCGAAGAGTCTTCGGTGTGATACTATTGGCCATTGCTGTCAAGATCGTTAAATCAAATGTTTCCTTCGGATGATTAAGTTATACACCGATGGTGCCGCGCAAGGCAATCCCGGACCTGGAGGGTATGGTGCAATACTAAAATTTGGAGGTCACGTGAAAGAATTAAGTCAGGGTTATCGCCTTACTACCAACAATAGGATGGAATTGCTTGCCGTCATCGCCGGGTTGGAAGCCATAAAAAAATTGGGAATACCCGTTACAGTTTACTCCGATTCAAAATACGTTGTGGATGCAGTAAAGCAAGGATGGCTTTGGGGATGGGAGAAAAAAGACTTTAAAAATAAAGCGAATCCCGACTTATGGAAAAGATACATCCCGCTTCATAAAAAATACAGACCGGAATTTGTATGGATCAAAGGTCATGCAGGACATCATGAAAATGAAAGATGTGATCAACTAGCTGTTGCCGCCGTTCAGGATGCAGATTTACTGGTGGATGGAGAATATGAAAAGAGTAAAGTTGAGTAAGAATCTATTTCCAGAAGAGAATCATTAATCCTTCAATATTTTCAATTTGGTTCCAAAGAAATTATTGAAAATAAACCGGAAAGTATTATAGGGGGAAATGGTCTTATATAATTGATCGGAATCTGAAGGAAGATAGTAGGCATTCATTATTGAAGACGCTTCCACTTTTCCATCTTTACCGCCAAAAAATCTAAATCCATGATCACCCTGCAGAATTACTAGTGCGGGTCTTTTTTTTTCCTTAATAATGTGTTCAATCATTGGGAATAGTTTTTTGTTTAAACCCTTTAATTGTTGTAGATACCCCTCAGGATTACTAATGTATTTCTGTTGATAAAGAGGAATATACCGACCGAGTGAGTCCATGGTAAATGGAAAATGGGGTGACATCAGGTGAGCATAGACAAATCGCGGAGCAGGATTATTTTTCTTTGCCAATGAATATAAACTATCTAAAACGGATAAGTTGGTCTCATACAAATAGTGTGATTGGTAGGCAGTAAAGAAAATCGCTAAAGCAGTATTATTAATTAATCGGTTTATAATTGAATTAGAATCGTTGTTAAAATTCGAATAGTCATAATATCTTTTGGTTGATAAAAAATCAAACAATGAAAGATTGACAACATCATAACCTGCTTCTGACAGTTTAGAGGCTACTGTGTTTTGTTTTATTCCATCCAGAACTTCAAATAAATGTAAATTAGAAACCCGAAGGCTATCGCCATCCATATTCAAAGATGAATAAAGTGAATAGGGCGTTGCTGTAAATTTAGAGCGACTTGAATCTGCTAAAAAGAAGTTTATTTTTTTAATCTCATTGCAAAATCTTTCATTGCCAAAATTCCAATGTTTCCGCAAACTCTCCTGGCTAGTGTATGAATCCAGGATGATGTAATAAATATCGGGACATTCACTGCAAGAAAGTTTCCAATCGGCCGGCTCCCGATTCGTAATTTTCTCATTTATCAATCGGGGTTTTATAATAATGTTAATCATTGCATAAACAACCAGAATCATTACCACTGCTGTGACATACGAATTCATCTGACGCAAGGAAGATTTTGATTTTAAAATGAAATAAATTGAAAGGGAGACACCAACCAAAACGATTAACAAAAAGTATCTGGTCCGGAATGCACTAATATGATAGGCATTAATTTCATTTCTTAAATCGTCAAAAAAAAATATAAAAAAGAATATGAGTGATGTTAGCAACCCGGATTTATATGAACTTAATGTTGCGCTTTTCAAGATAATGTACACGACAGCTACAATGCTTCCTATAAGCAATAAGACAATTATTGCATTAATAATCCAAAATTTTAACTGATCTGATTCAACTGGTGAGAAGGGCCGGCACAATGCATCCCATTTGAAAAGCATGAAATAGGTGATAAGAAAAAAGGGATGAAGCGGTTGATTTTTAAAGAGGCTGTACTTCATCTTTTTTCCTGAACAAATAAACCGAGCGCTTCGATTCAATTATTTTCTCCACTCTAACTATCTTAAAGAACACTGAAAAACTTTTTTCAAAATTTTCCTCAGTATATTGGTGTAGTATCGTACTTGATGCGTGAGTAGAAATTGAAATAAAATTGTTGTCAGCAGGAGATACAAATTCAATAATCAACCAATCTGACATTTCATAAAAAAACTCAGCGATATTTTTAAATGGTACATTTCCTGAAATAGCCAAATGATGTATTAGTGCGAGCGACAAGATAAGATCAGGACGACCCCGGCCAGTAAGATTTTTCCTCTCTTTATTGTTCCAGCCGATACCGGGACTAGGATTCAATAGATCCAATACGAGAGGCAACTGAAATTCACTTTGCTCGCTTTTACAAGTGATGTAGTTCTTTTGTACGGCTTCATGATCTCTATCAAATGAAATGGTACGGATACCCGCTTTGCTGAACTCCCGGTCCATAAGACCATCGTTGGCACCGAAATCCCAAATCATTTTGGGTTGAACAATATTTACAAATTCCTTCACCAAGGCATTTTTGTGATCAAAGCCCCGGTCTGTGTAATTATTATCTGTATAGTAATCCAACCATTCCGACTCTTTTCTTTCAACCGAGAGCTCTTCAATAGCACTCGTTAGATTTTCCACTAAGGCAACCAACGATTTCTTTTTGATCAGAGTGGGGTGTGCGGCAGCAGGCTGAGAGGAATAATTTCTAATACCTATGGAATGAGCGTGAATGTGGGATAAAACTGGAAGATTGAAATACGTCTTCCATGAAAGCATATTGCTTGTCAAGTCAATTGGAATTCCATCAATGAAAGAATGAAGAAGCAAGGCATTGCGGGTATCACCAAATGCCATCAAACATAAGGGGCCAAAGAAATGCTGACAAAATTGTTTATAGGCTACCCAGATACTTCCTTCGTCGTAAATTTCAAAAGACAAAGTATCTATCCAAATGGGCCTGCTCTTGTGAAATTGTACGTTGTAGGCAGAAGCATCTTTAAGAATCATCCCCTTATTCAAGGCCAACAGCTGTATTTTTAAAACCAGTAAAGCTGCGTCTTTAAGTTGTTCGAAGCACCACTCATATGGATACGAAATAAATTCAATAAGTTCAGGCTTCAGTACAGCAAATGCATCACTATCACTCAGAGCTGTGGAAACCTCCTTATGCGGTATTAGATATTTTCGCTCCAGTAATTCACTATATAGGCCAGAAGACACCAGAAAATCAAACTGAGTCTTATAAGATCTGTTAACTTGCCTGAATAAAACTCCCTGATCCTGAAAAATAAAACCACTTGGATCCCGAAAAGAACCAGGGTCTCTTGTCATATATTGTTAATCTTATTACCGATTTTCTTATCATTTGAGATTTTTTCACCTTTTTGCTTGAAAAAATTTAAGATCCTTAACCAATAGGTACGGAAAGTGTACAAGAATCCTAAAATGCCTGCGATAGTGACCTGAACCAGCATGCTTCCAGCTCCTGGATCAATGTAAATCAGGAATAATTTGACCATGGTTGTGATTTTTTTATTTAGATGTTCAAAACCGCAAATCGTTTAATCCAAAAAAAAATAATTAACAAAAAATGTCAAATCAATACCCAACTCTCGTCCAAATGATTGATTCTGTAGACGAAAAGATGATTCCGGATATTCAATAACAATCCCGGGGTCAAAATATTCAACAATTCCATTATTAGAGACTGCGGGCGTTTAAAGGTCACTCGTAATTTGATAAAAATCCGGCTATTAAATGACTGCATGCGACATTTACGTAAGAAAAAATACGAGACTAAGCATTTAGCGCAAAATACACCTGCGGTACATACATATTTTATATTCGATCAGCTTAAAACGTAAAAGAATTACCTATGATTATAAAATCGGTTTCTTATTTAAAAAAATTATATGATTACCTGATAACTTATTTGAGAGGAACAAATTAAGTTTTATGACTTAAGACAATTCACAACTTTAAAACAGATTACATTGATTCTGTCTCAATTAATCTGATGCCCAATCCACTCAACTCATACAATATTGGCTGATAAAACTCACGGGAAACTGGGATCACCACTCCCCTTGCATTCACCTTTCCTTCCATTACCAACTTAGCCGCTATTGCCAGGGGAAGACCAACTGTTTTAGCCATGGAGGTTCTGGTAGAATTTTCTCCATGGGCCATAAGGGAAGCCTGAATCTCTTTTCCCTTACCATTTTGCGAAAAACGAAACCGGTGCCACATTATTACAAGATCGCGATCATCAGGATTAAGCTTCCAGCGCTTATTTAAAATGAATTCCAGCAACTGGGCTGGTGTGCCTTCTCCTAGCCCAATAATTGCTTTGTCAAATAAGCCGGACCACTTTAATCGCTGCAATTCCGGACCATCAATTCTCAATTGAAATTTACGGGCGATCTTTTCTTCAACTGACCACTCCGGATGATACTCCAGAAACGAATTAATAAACTCACGATTTGTCATGTGGCCAGCATTCTCCACGGCATAGGTATCATCGGTACAACCCAGTTGTACAAGAACATCCCATGCCGCGCAAAAGCCTACATTGCGTAATGTGCCGCGAAGCATCGTCTTAATGTTTTGTAAACCATACGTCTCACGATACCGAAGTGAATCACGGTTGGCATAACCCTCGAACCCACCATAACCATCGACAGCAATTTGGGTTGTCCGTTTGAATAATTGTTGGTACGGAATGTACTTGTATTGTCCATTCTGTAAAAACTTTGCCGTTCCCTGTCCCGCCATAACAACATTACGGGGGTTCCATGTAAACTTATATCGCCATGGATTTTCCGGATCTGTGTCGGGAGCTATCAACCCACCCGTAAATGATTCAAAAGAATACAACTCTCCACCATCATTCTTAATACGATCAATAACCTGCATAGCGCTCATGTGATCGATCCCCGGATCAAGCCCACATTCATTCAAAAAAAGAAGTCCTTTTTGCTTTGCCTCCAAATCAAATGATTTCATTTCATCGGAGACATAACTTGCAGTAAAAAGATGTTTGCTATACTGTAAACATTTCTTTGCTACTGCGGGATGTAAGAATGCAGGAAGTAAGGATATAACGATGTCGCAATCTTTAATGATCTCTGAAGAAGGTTCCTGCTGAATATCAAAGGCAATGGCAGTACCCTTCGATGAATTGCCTACTCGCTCACGTGCAGCCTCAACGGAAACATCACCTACTATGACTTTCCAATCGAAATTGATCGCCTGTTCAAGAATATAATCAATCAACGCAGAAGAAGATCGTCCGGCACCAAGAATTAAAATGGATCGCATAGCTTGAAATTTCACTCAATTTATCCTGAATTTAGCATTCATTTCTCATTCTCCACAGAATGGTTTAACTTTCATCTAATCGCATATAAGAAAGTCTGCCTATGAAAGGCCTATCGCTCTTTGATCATCTTGAAGATCTTGACGCAGAGTCAAAATATTTAGTTCACAAGGCCAAAGAGGCTACACAACTTTCCTATTCGCCTTATTCAAAATTTCAGGTTGGGGCAGCCATATTACTGGAAGATGATACTGTTGTATTGGGTGCCAACCAGGAGAATGCATCCTATCCCCTTTGCATGTGCGCAGAGCGTGTAGCATTATATGCGGCAGCCTCTCAATATCCCGGGAAGAAAATAAAAAAGATTGCCGTAGTTGCCCACAAAAAAGCTCATAAGGAATTAACAGGTGCTACAGCATGCGGAGCATGTCGTCAGGTGATGGTGGAGTATGAGGCCCGTCAGAAAACGCCAATGGAAGTAATCATGATGGGGGAAGATTCAAAGTGGATTAAGTGTTCCTCTGCATCCGCAATGCTTCCTCTTAGTTTCGGTGCCTCCAGCCT
>JANYDR010000098.1 GCA_025363495.1 Cyclobacteriaceae bacterium
CGAGGTTTGCAAATCAATTCTTTAAAGGTGATCTCAATATTGATGATCCGAATCTTCAGTTCAATATGACAGGCTCAATTGATCTTCGACCTGGCAAGGACCTGATCAAAATAAAAGCCAATCTCGACACGGCCTTTCTGGACAAGCTTAAACTGACGGATGAAAAAATATTTCTCCAATCGTACGTAGATATCGATAGTCGTGGCCTTGAGTTGGATTCGATTGTAGGAAACGCACTTTTCAAAAAAACGGTCGTACAGTTTCGGGATGAGAAAATTTCATTTGATTCCGTTCGCCTGATTTCAATAAATGAAAATAATAACCGGCTACTTACGCTCCGAAGTTCGGTATTGGATCTATCCCTCAAAGGTGACTTTTATTACTCCACGCTCTTTTACGATATTGAAAGACTTATACATGAATTCCTACTTAACCTTAAAAATGACCCACTAGCGATAGAAAAATATTATCAGTCCAAGCCCAGAACGGAACAAACATACAAAGCGGTCATAAATGCAGACCTCCACAACTTAAATTCTGTTTTTCAGGTACTGGACATTGACCTTCATACTTCCAAAGAAACACATGTACAGGGAGAATTTTCCAACAGCACAACCTCCATCCTGCACATCTTCACAAGTATTGATTCATTAATTTATAATGGTCAAGTCTTTACGGGGAACGAAATTGAATTTAATGGTTCGAAAGTACGCGACAGCACACAAGTATTAGCTCAATTAACCATTAACTCACTGCGACAGGAATTAAACAAATCGGTCACCACCAAAAATCTTTTTCTTGAAGGCATCTGGAACAAGGACCATATTGATCTTGGTTTTGATATTGATCAGGAAGGTTATGATAATTCAATCAGACTTAGATCAGAAATTGATTTTCTGAAAGACAGTACAAAAATAAAAATACTTCCTTCCGTTGTCAAAATATTAGGAGAACGCTGGTCATTCAACGATAAGAATTATACCCTCTTGAGTGGGCAGGAGTGGGAAATCCATCACCTTGGACTCACCCATGATAACCAGTCTATTAAAATAAATGGCTCGATCTCTCATGATCCTGCAAAAACACTGGAAATTAACGTCACTGATTTTGATATGTCATTCTTTAATTTCTTTAGTTCAGAAAAATTCGCGGGCCTGCTGAATGCTGAGGTGAAACAACGTGATCTCTATTCCAATGTCTTTATTGAAAACGTGCTCACGATTGACTCTCTCACGATAAATAATTTTCTCGTGGGTGATATAAAGGGCAATAACACCCGGGATCCGGAAAGCGATCACTTCAACATCGACCTGACTGTTGACAGGTTAGCAAATCGCATTGTGGATGTAAAGGGTTATTACGACCCACGGGATAAAGAAAATCCGCTGCATACCAAAGCAATACTCGAAAAAGCAAATTTAAAACTGATTGAGCCCGTGGTGAAAGATATTTTTTCTAGTCTTGACGGCACACTCACCGGTGTCTATGATATTCAGGGGACTTTTTCCAAACCCAACATATCAGGTGAAGCAAAACTTGAGAATGGTCAGATAATGATCAACTACCTGAAAACACATTATAAAGTTACTGGCACGCTCGGAATAACACATGATCAGATTCAATTCATAAATTTTGAACTTATTGATGGATTGAAAAACAAAGGGAAGCTTGAAGGATATATTGCGCACAGGAGCTTCTCCAAAATGCGAATTAACCTTGATGCGTCGTTTACCAATTTCCAACTTCTTAATACGACGTCAAAAGATAACAGCCTGTTCTATGGTCTTGCCTATGGTACGGGCAGCTTGAATATTCTTGGACCAATTTCAAATCTTAAAATTTCTTCTACCGTCCGTACGAATAAAAATACAAGGCTTTCAATTCCAGTTGGCGGCACCGCCTCTCAGGAAAAGAAGGACTTTATTCAGTTTTCCAATTTTACAGACAGCCTTCAAAAGAAAGTTGCCGCGAAACAATCCTTCAAGCGTGAACTTTCCGGATTGTCCCTTGATCTAAATGTTGAGGTAACACCGGATGCCTATGCAGAAATAATATTCGATATCAAGTCCGGTGATATTATACGTGGCAGAGGCAAGGGAGATGTGCTGCTTCAAATTGATACGAAAGGTGATTTTAATATGTTCGGATCGGTGGAGTTCACAGAAGGTGCGTATAATTTTACACTTGCCGATATTATTAATAAGGAATTTACCATCAGGCCCGGAAGCAATATAACATGGTTCGGTGATCCTTATGAAGCTACCCTGAACATTGTTGCCAGCTATCGTCAATTAGCATCCATTGGACCAATACTCGCAGACCAGTCAATTGTTAATGACCCAAATCTAAAAAGGAAATATCCGGTAGAAGTAATACTGAAACTTGATGGGCCAATGCTTTCTCCCCAAATTAATTTTGATATCGAAGCCAAGAATCTTCCAAACAATATATCTCTCGCTTCAACTAATAAGTCAGTTAATCCTCTTCTTGAATTCAATGCCTTCAAAGCAAAGCTTGATGAGCAGGAATTAAAACGACAGGTCTTTAGCCTTATCATTCTTCGAAAACTTTCTCCCCTTGATGCATTCGATACAGGTGGCTCCTTGTATAATAGTGTAAGTGAATTACTTTCTAATCAATTAAGTTACTGGCTCAGTCAGGTTGATCAAAACCTGGAGATCGACCTTGACCTTGGCAAGCTTGACCAGGAAACTTTTAACACTTTTCAGCTCCGCCTATCCTATTCCTTTTTGAATGGCCGACTCCGCATCACCCGGGATGGTAACTTTGGAAGTACGCAAGCGACTCAAAGCCAGGTTTCAA
>JANYDR010000134.1 GCA_025363495.1 Cyclobacteriaceae bacterium
GGATGCTCCTTACACCGAGTATCTCACGTATGGCTTTGATGATCGCAAGCCCAATTCATCCGTCGCATTTCTGCAATGGGAAAACACAAGATTTCCATTCAAAATTGAAGTGCCGAATGTAAATGACATTTATGTCTCAAAAATGCGCAACGAATTGCGTTCAAATACAGGGTTTGATCCAAGGAACTTTACTGCTGCCGCACAATTCTGTGCTCAGAACAAGATCAACCTTGATGAAGCTTTGGTGTGGGCTGTCAATGGAGCAAATCCTTCCCTCGGCGGAACAGAAGACTTCAATACGCTCAGTACAAAAGCAAATGTATTGAGAGCAATGGGTCGCGATGCCGACGCGAATGTTGTGATGGACCAGGCCATTAAAATACCAAACACTCCTGTTCAATCCATTCATCAATATGCACGCGGCTTGCTGAATGCCGGTAATAAGGAAAAAGCAATGGAGGTCTTCCAGCTAAATGCAAAACTGCATCCGGAAGATAAGTTTACTACGAATGTGGGATTGGCGAGAGGGTATACAGCGCTGGGAGACAAGAAGAGTGCTATTAAGTACTGGGAACTTGCGATTAAAAATATTCCTGAAAATCAAAAGCCGAATATAGCGATGTATGAGGCGGAGTTACAGAAGTTGAAAAGCTGAGTAGGATTTGTAGGATGGAAGGATGGGCAGGATTTGTTTGCTGAAATTGTCATGACTAGGATTTGCAGAATTGAAAGATGAGTAGGATTCTTTTGCTGGAAGGGCGGGAAAGTGAATGCGCCCGATAGTGGACGATTTTGATCGAGGTTGAACATTTATGTGATTTGAAAAGGCGCTTTCTCGACCGGAAGCGCTTTTTTATTAACTGGCATGTCAATTGGAATAGTCAGGCGTTAACCTAAGATTATGCTCGCCAGCTACTTTACCATCGCCTTCCGGAATCTCCTTAAAAACAAAGTCTATTCATTCATTAACATATTCGGACTTGCGCTTGGGCTAGCGTGTGTCTTTTTGATCTTTCAGTATCTGAAAAGGGAATTGAGCTATGATCAGTTTCACGATCAAGCAGAAAATATATATCGCATCACCTGGGAAAGTGATAATCCACAGACGCGAGTTCCTCATCCAATAGCACAGGCGCTGGTGCAAGACTTTCCCGAAGTTGAAAGTGCCGTCAGTCTCACTCCTATCTGGGGTCCCGGATTGACAAAGCAAACCTTCTCCATCAGAAACCTGGAAAAGGATGTTCGATACGATGACCGAACTGTATTGGCAGTAGACAGTACGTTTTTTAAAGTATTTTCTTTTAAGTTGACCAAAGGAGATCCAACGACTGCGCTTAAATCAACGAAAGGAATTTTAGTTTCCGAATCCATCGCAAAAAAATATTTCGGCAGCAGCGATCCTATCGGGAAACAGTTAGTGGTGAATGACGAATCCATAGAAGTAACAGGCGTGTTTCAGGATGTCCCAGCAGCGTCTCACTTTCATTTCGATTTCCTTGTGTCGTATGTCCGAGAAAAGGCACTGGACGATCCTGACAGTAAATATTACACCTGGAAAGACTTCGGGCATTATAATTATATCCGGTTAAAACCTGGCAGCGATGCCAAAGCAGTTGAAAGTAAACTTATGGACTGGTCAAAGAAATATCTTGACTGGTCCGCGGACAACTATCGCTACCTCGCACAGCAGGGGTTTGGTTTCCGGTTGCAACCCATTACCGATATTCATCTCAAATCAAATCTGCGTTGGGAACTTGAGCCGAATGGGAATATTGATTATATCTACATGATGACTGCCGCAGCTCTTCTGATTCTTGTCATCGCGTGTGTTAATTTTATAAATCTAACCACTGCCCTTTCTGCTGAACGTGCCAAAGAAATTGGAATTCGGAAAACCCTTGGAGCTTTCAGGAAGCAATTAGCTTTTCAATTTATAGGTGAGGCTGTGTTGGTATCCCTCTTCGCGATGGTCATTGCAGCATTGATGATTGAACTAACATTACCTTTTTTAAATCTCTTTATCGGAAGTCCTTTCGAAATCAATTACTCGATGTTCATTCCGATGCTGGCCGGGCTTAGCGTGATTGTTGGAATAGTGGCGGGTATTTATCCTTCCTTATACTTGTCGTCGGTGAAGCCTGGACAGATCTTAAAAGGCAAGTATCTACAAAGTCCAAAGGGAGCAGGGGTGCGACAGGTATTTACCGTATTCCAGTTTATCACTTCAATGGTCTTAATTTCTTCG
Organism: Cyclobacteriaceae bacterium; assembly: GCA_025363495.1. Lineage (GTDB taxonomy): Bacteria > Bacteroidota > Bacteroidia > Cytophagales > Cyclobacteriaceae > ELB16-189. Next base: position 2,246 of record JANYDR010000134.1, read on the forward strand.
AGTGTGATCATTTATAATCAGCTCGATTTCATTCAACACAAAGGATTGGGCTTTGATCAGGAAGAGGTGATTATTATCTCAGTGAAAAACGGGGATGCCATCAATCCAAGAATAGTCGAGTTGAGAAATGAATTGTTATTGCTGCCCGGCGTTAAAACTGTTTCGGCATCATCCAATATTCCAGGTCGGCCATTCAATCAACACTCCATCTTTACCAAAGATCATCCTGAAGGTAATGTTGATGTATCGGATGCATTGGTTGACTATGATTTTTTTAAAGCACTTTCAATTGAGTTTGCGGAAGGACAGCCATTTTCAGTTGACAACCCGGCTGACAAAGATGGCTTCATTATAAATGAAACAGCTAAAAACAATCTTCACCTGAAAACGGGAATAGGTGAAGAAATTATCTGGAACCTTGATGGAAGAGAGATCAAGGGTAAGATCATCGGGATCGTAAAGGATTTTCATTTTCAATCGCTTCACCAACCTGTACGTCCGATTTTATTCCGCCTTTATCCAGCATTCAATTATGTGCTCATTAAAGCAAATATCGAAAACTTTGAACAAACAATGAAGTCGGTTGAGACGACCTGGAGAAAATTTGATGATAACTTCAGTTTTGAATTTTCATTCCTGAAAGATCAATTGAATCAACAATACACAGCCGAAAAAAATATCGGAAATGTTCTGGCAGCGTTTTCTTTTCTGGCAGTTGTCATTGCATCGTTCGGACTCCTGGGTATTGCGGCACTGAGTTTTCGTCAGAAGACAAAAGAAATATGCGTTCGCAAAATTCTTGGTGCTTCATCCACCGGCCTTATGGCACTACTCATGAAAGACTTTACCCGGCTTGTATTTATTGCCATCGTGGTTGCGACACCTTTTAGCTGGTGGATGATGAACCGGTGGCTTGAGAACTTCTCGTTCCGGACTGTCATTAATCCATTGATATTTGCCGGCTCGGGATTAATATTGGTTTTAATCGCCTGGAGCACTTTGGGTTATCTTGTCATGAAAATCGTACAAGTAAATCCTGCGGAAAGTTTGAAGAATGAGTAAATTTATTATTCATTTTTACGCCTATGGAAAAAGAATTTCTCGAAACCTGGGAGATCCACAACCGGATCAATCTATACCTGCTCGATTCTATCCTTGATAATTACCTGACAGACTCTGCTGGTCCGAAGGGAAGAAATGTTGGCGAGCAATTCGCACACATTCATAATATACGATTGTTGTGGCTTACTGCCGCCAAGCCTGAACTATTAAAAGGGCTGGAAAAAATTGAAAAGGAGAAAGGAATCACAAAGCCTCAGCTCAAAAAAGCAATTACCCAATCCGGTAAAGCCATCCGGGCTTTATTGGAGTCGGCATTAAAAGAGGGAAAAGTAAAAGGATTCAAGCCTCATCCCATGGGCTTCCTTGGTTATCTCATTTCGCACGAATCACATCATCGCGGCCAGATCATGCTTTGCCTGAAACTATCCGGGCATCCGGCGGATAAGAAGGTTGGGTTTGGAATGTGGGAATGGGGAGTGAGGTAGAAAATGGTACTATTCAACCCCCCACTCTCTTCACCTTATACTTCTCTTGCGTTAAGACCGCAACTAATTTCTCCCTTACATCCCCCTGAATCAATATCTCACCATCTTTAGAGGAGCCACCTACGCCACACTTTGTCTTTAATAATTTTGCGAAGGTTTCAAGATCATTCGTTGTGCCGATAAATCCTGAAACGATGGTGACTTGCTTTCCGGCCCTCATATTCTTATCAAGGAATAATTTCAGGTTTTGCTGAGATGGCGGCAATGTTTCCGATTCATTTTTGGTTGTTTCCTGAAATGAGAAATTTGAATCGGTGGAGAAAACTACTCCTTCCCGCTTTTTCCAGTCATTCTTCTTCATAGTATGGAAACAAATAGAAAGATCAAATTAAAAAATAATATCACACAAATGGCTACTTCAAAGCTAAACCGGAATTCAATGCCTTTCTTTAATGTCAGTCCGGCAATCGATAATATCAACAAAATAACCGGCATAAATATGAAGTTCCGATAGACAGATTCAAGACTGAGGATCGTATGCCCTTTATTCTCCGACTCCACCCTGACCAATATATTCAGCAATCTCGACGTCACTACAGTAGCATGTGATCCAACAATAAAAAAAACAGAGCCCTCGGCAGAAACGGGAAATTGATGCGACTTATTCGTCACTACTACATACGGTGTATGATGATATTTCCATGAGTTATCACGTTCAGCTTCTGAGAGAACGATCTCATCGCTCATGCGAAACGGCAGACAATAATCCAGCATCAGAATTCCGCAATAACCTAATCCAACTAAAGAAATGACCCGAAGATATTTTAGAAAATGCGCCATCATCAGCAACCGTTCCGAAGGCTGAGGCGGTCTTGGCTTATAGCCAGCTTGTTGTCTTCTTCTATAAGCAGGATCGCGATGCCATTGCTGAGGTGGAACGTCAACAGGAGCTGATGAAAATGACGCGTTTAATAACCGATCGTACCTGGCCCGCTTCTCCGGATCCCCCAACACTTCGTGAGCTTCATTGATCTCCTGAAAAAGTGAAGAAGACTCCGCTGACCGGTTTTTGTCGGGATGAAATACAATGGCTAACCGACGATATGCCCGCTTGATTTCTTCGGCACTTGCGTTTCGGCTGATGCGCAGTATTTGATAGTAGTCTTTCAAGGGGATTTAATGCAGTTAACTACCATGCCTATCGGCAGGCAGACAAAGTTCGCAAAGAAAAGACGCAAAGACCTCAGAGCTTTTGCCATGACTTTTCTTAAGCTGCAAGTTCGCTAAGCTGCCTTCAGCAGATGCTAGTGTTTCACAACAAAAGTAAGCACGGGGCGTTTCGAGTGACTTGCAACCTCTTCGGCGACGCTACCGGCAATTACGTGTGCAAACCCTGAACGACCATGAGTAGCCATGGCAATCAAATCAGCATTGATTTGATCAGCGAAACGAATTATACCTTCTTCAATAGTCATGTCATTATAAATATTGAGTGTATAATTCTTTAGTCCTAGCTTCTTTGCAAACTTTTCCATGAAAGTCTTTACTATGTGGTCACGCTCAAAGTCTCCAGGTGTATTTATTCGCACAAGGTGAATCGTGGAATTGTATATCTGTTGTGTTTTCTTGACCATGCGTGAGAAAATCTCTTCATCTTCTGACATCGCGGTAGCATAAACGATATTTTTAAAATCTGTTGTGATTGGTTTTTTCTGAACAGTCAATACCGGACTATGAGAATTGCGAATTACTTTTTCTGTATTGGACCCGATTAACATTTCTGAAAAACCAGTTCTTCCTTCCGTTCCCATTACAATTAAATCCACTTTTTGTTCTGCGATAATTGTGCGCATTCCGTGGTATGGATTTCCAACACGAAGCTCTCCATCAACTTTTACATCAGCATATTTTGGATCCTTAACGACTTTTTCCAGTTGGGTCCTGGCTTTTTTAAGCAACACAAGATTAAATAATTTGTCATTCATCGTCATGCTTGCAGTAGCAACCTGACCCTCCACATTGAATGATCCGCCTGAAGCCTCCTCCACCACATGGAGTAGTACAATGCTGGCACCTGATTTCTTTGCAATATCAAAAGCAACATCAGTGGCCATTGTAGCCGTCTTTGAAAAATCAGTAGGGACTAGGATTTTTTTCATATTAATGTAACGTTAGGTTGATAGTAAAAATAGGGATTTTGACGTAAAACGGGAACGCTGTTTTGAAGTTATTTTGTAGCTTAAGCTCGTTATTAAGAACTCCGAACACTCTTTTAAACCTTTTACCACTTTCTTCAAAATCGTGTCCAGATTGCTGATAATCCTTCGTCATTAAGCCGTAGTTCAAAAAAATTATCAACTTTAACATTATATCTATGAAAGAATTCATGTACATCTTCCGCGGCGCTATTCAAAACGAAGAAGCCTTTATGAAATTGTCCCCGGCTCAAATGGATGCTGAAATGCAAAAGTGGAATGCCTGGATGGGTGACCTGGCACAAAAAGGAAAACTGGTCGGAGGTCAGCCTCTTTTGCCTCACGGGAAAGTGATAAAAGGCGTGACTAGTAAAGTGACGGACGGACCCTTTACAGAGGGTAAAGATATTGTAGGCGGTTACCTGCTTATAAAAGCTAACGATATTCAGGAAGCGATTACTCTCTCAAAAGGATGCCCTACTCTGGATGGCGCGGATGGAACGGTGGAGGTGAGGGAGATAATGCCGATACCGCAGTAATCAGTGGTGAGTAATCTGTAATCGGTGGATCCTGTTAGGTGAATAATTTATCAACAAAGATATAATCTACCGATTACAGATTACTCACCACCGATCACTGATTACCGATGACCGATTCCCATTACAACGCACACGAACCCAAACTCCTCCTCGACCACCTCTTCCGGCATGAGTCAGGAAAGTTAGTCTCCATCCTCACTAAAATTTTTGGTCCTCATAACCTCGAACTTGCAGAAGATGTCGTACAGGATACTCTTCTTAAGGCACTTGAGCATTGGAAATTTCACGGTATTCCTGAAAATCCTTCTGCGTGGTTATTCACCGCAGCGCGCAACAAAGCATTGGATGTCATCCGCCGTGAGCGACATCATAAAGAATTTGCCGCAGAGGTCTCTCCATTACTGAAATCAGAATACTCCGCCGGCACAATACTGAATCAACTTGTTCATGAAAATGAAATTGAAGACGAACAACTTCGAATGATGTTTGTGTGCTGCCATCCCTCCATTGCGGAAGAAGGTCAGGTCGCATTGATACTAAAAACACTGTGCGGCTTCAGCGTTGCCGAAATAGCAAAAGGATTTTTAACATCCGACGAAACAATCACCAAGAGGCTCTATCGTGCCAGACAACAGTTCAGGACAGAAAAGGTTGCTTTCGCCTTACCAAAACCGAACGAGCTACAGGAAAGACTTAATAATGTGCTCACTGCCATCTATCTCATTTTCAATGAAGGGTACAATTCTTCGTATCACGATTCATTGATACGTGAAGATCTTGTAGAAGAATCGTTGCGCCTTGGAAAAATGCTTACCGATCATCCACTCACTCAACAACCGGAAAGTCTTGCGCTATTGGCATTGCTTTGTTTTCAGTCAGCAAGACTATATGGGCGAATCGACGGAGCCGGTC
>JANYDR010000135.1 GCA_025363495.1 Cyclobacteriaceae bacterium
TGCTTGGCGACATCACTTGGATTGGCGCCCAAACCTGTAAGCTCAGAGGCAATCAAAAATTCAGTTTGAGTAGTGTTTGAATGGCGAAAGCCGCCAGTATCAGTCATAATTCCTGCGTAGAGGCAGTTGGCAATATCTGCATCAACTAGGTTTTTTTCTCCCAATTGCTCAATTAATTGAAATACTAAACCCGCCGTAGACGCAGCGTTAGGATCCCACTGCTCAAAGGCGGCAAATTTTTCTGGCTCAAGGTGATGATCAACAAGGACCTTAACACCCGAAGCATTTTTTACACTCTCGCCAAGAGAGTTAATTCTCGAAAGGCTTGAAAAATCGAGACAGAAAAGGATTTCCGCTGCATTTATTGCAGCTTTTGCCTTAATGAGAGGCTCTTCTGATTCATTGGAAAGGGATACAACAGTTTCATTTCCCGGCATCCAGGTCAAAAAAGCAGGATAGTCGCTTGGAGTGATAACAGTAACCCTATGGCCCTTCTTTTTGAGAAACCCCGCCAAACCCAATGAAGATCCCAACGCATCGGCATCAGGTTTGAAATGCGTAACGATGATCACGTCCTTGGGAGACGTGATAAGTGCTTGAAAGGCAGGGAGATTTTTCATTAGAGGGGGCAAAAATGAAAATAAATGAGGGCTCTTGCAATCCGCTAATGTATTTAGCGACCAATCACTGAATTCTTGCCTTCTTTTGATAGTTTTGCGCCGAAATTCAAACAATCAAACTCACTAAAAATGTCAGGAAACAGGACTTTTACCATGATTAAGCCCGATGCAGTGATTGCCGGAAATACCGGAGGCATTACAAAAATGATCGAAGCAGCTGGTTTTAAAATTATAGCAATGAAAAAAACCCAACTATCTGCTGCGTTAGCCGGTAAATTCTACGAAGTCCATAAAGCGAGACCTTTTTATGGTGAACTGGTTGCCTATATGTCATCCGGAGCTATTGTTCCTATGATTCTTGAAAAAGAAAACGCAGTAGAGGATTTCCGCAAATTGATTGGCGCAACAGATCCTAAAAAGGCGGAGCCAGGAACTATCCGGGCTGTATTTGCAAAATCAATTGATGCAAACGCAATTCATGGATCTGATTCAGATGCGAATGCGGAAATTGAAGGCAGCTTCTTCTTCTCTCAATTCGAACGTTTCTAAAATAATTGTTCTTTGATGGGGCCCTTTTGCCCGTCTGCTTTGTTATTTATTTGCCACACGGGAATGATCGTGTGGCAAATTTTGTTTAACCAGATCAGTACTAACCTTCCTTAGCTTTTACTATGAACATCGATCCTCTTTATTCTGAAAAATTTGAATCACGCCACAACGGGCCGGACGAACGCCAGATTGCAGAAATGCTTAAAGTTGTCAACGCACCTTCAGTTGATGCATTGATAGAACAAACTGTGCCTGCCAATATTCGGTTGAAGAAGGCATTGAATTTACCAGAAGCTAAGTCTGAGTTTGAATTTTTGAAAGAATTCAAAAAAACTGTCTCAAAAAATAAGATTTATAAATCATTCCTCGGCACAGGATATTATAACACCATCACTCCAGGAGTGATCCTGAGAAATATCCTTGAAAATCCAGGATGGTACACAGCTTATACCCCTTATCAGGCCGAAATTGCGCAAGGACGTCTTGAGGCACTGATCAATTTCCAAACGATGATCATTGACCTTACCGGATTGGAAATTGCCAATGCATCGCTATTGGATGAAGCAACCGCCGCCGCTGAAGCAATGCATTTGTTGCATGCATCACGAAAAGCGAGTAAGAAAAATGCTTCTAAATTTTTTGTTGACAAGAATGTATTCCCTCAGACAATTGATCTGCTGAAAACCCGCTCTGCTCCTCTTGGAATTGAATTGATCATTGGTGATATTGATAAACTTGACATTACAGATGCGGAATTGTTTGCCGTCTATATTCAAAACCCAAATAATAACGGTGCTATTAAAGATCACTCTACTTTTATCGATTCAGCACACGAAAAAGAAGTTTTCGTTGTAATGGGCACCGACCTGATGAGTCTTGTACTAATGAAATCTCCCGGAGAAATGGGAGCCGATATCGCCGTTGGCTCTTCACAACGATTCGGAGTTCCGATGGGATTCGGTGGACCACATGCAGCATTCTTTGCAACGCGCGATGAATTCAAGCGATTGATCCCCGGTCGTCTTATAGGAGCATCGGTTGACGCTAAAGGAAATCCAGGTTACAGGATGGCATTGCAAACACGCGAACAACATATCCGCCGCGAAAAAGCGACCTCCAATATTTGTACGGCACAAGTTCTTCTTTCCGTAATGGCAGGAATGTATGCAGTTTATCACGGACCTGAAGGCATGAAGAAAATTGCAGGAAGAATTCATGGTCTTACAAAAATGCTGGAAACCGGAGTGAAAGAGCTTGGGCTAAAGCAAGTGAATGACAACTATTTCGATACGATAAAAATTGCCGTTGAAGATATTCATGCTATCGAGCGTGAAGCTGTGAATCGCGAATTCAACTTCCGGTACTTTGCAGATGGCTTTGTTGGAATTTCCCTTGATGAAACAACATCCGTGGACGATGTCAATAAGATTTTATTTGTCATCGCTTCGGCTTTACATAAAACTCAGGCTGCTTCAGGACGCTTTGAGGGAAAAGGAATTTCATGGCCAACATCCTTGATCAGAACTTCTTCGTTTCTTACTCATCCTGTTTTCAACTCTCATCACAGCGAGCACGAAATGCTGCGTTATATTAAAAAACTTGAAAACAAAGATCTTTCAATGGTCCATTCAATGATTTCGTTGGGCTCTTGCACCATGAAATTGAATGCCACCGCAGAAATGATTCCCGTCACATGGCCCGAGTTAGGACAAATGCATCCTTTCGCACCAGCCAACCAGACAAAAGGTTACACCGAAATGATCGGGCATCTTGAAGATTGGTTGAAAGAAATCACCGGCTTCACAGGAGTTTCACTTCAACCTAACAGTGGAGCCCAGGGAGAATATGCGGGACTACTGGTTATCCGCGCGTATCACCAGCATCGTGGAGATCATCATCGTAATATTTCACTGATCCCAGCATCGGCTCATGGCACCAATCCTGCAAGTGCAGTAATGGCGGGTATGGAAGTCGTGGTTGTAAAATCCGACGAAGAAGGAAAGATTGATGTTGCTGATCTTAAAACAAAAGCAGCACAATATAAAGACAAGCTTTCCTGTCTGATGGTAACGTATCCATCAACTCATGGTGTATTTGAAGAAGCCATCACTGACATCTGCGAAACTATTCACGCATCCGGAGGTCTGGTCTATATGGATGGCGCCAACATGAACGCACAGGTTGGGTTAACATCGCCGGCCAACATTGGTGCTGACGTATGTCACTTAAACCTTCATAAAACTTTTTGTATCCCACATGGTGGCGGCGGTCCTGGCATGGGTCCAATCTGCGTGAACGATAAATTAAAACCGTTTCTGCCAGGTCATTCTGTTATTAAAACTGGCGGAACAGAAGCAATAACAGCTGTGTCGGCAGCGCCATGGGGAAGCGCAAGTATTCTCGCTATATCCTATGCATATATAGCAATGATGGGCGGCGATGGATTGACAAATGCAACGAAACTGGCGATCCTCAACGCGAACTATATCAAGGAAAAACTAAACGGTCATTATAAAATTCTATATACTGGTTCACATGGACGCTGTGCGCATGAGATGATCGTTGACTGCCGTGATTTTAAAAAATTTGCGGTGGAGGTTGAAGATATCGCCAAGCGACTAATGGATTATGGCTTCCATGCACCAACTGTCTCCTTTCCAGTGGCAGGAACCCTTATGATCGAGCCGACCGAAAGTGAAACAAAAGAAGAGCTTGATCGCTTTTGTAAGGCCTTGATCGAAATCAGAAATGAAATCCGTGAGGTGGAAGAAGGCAAGGCTGATAAAGAGAATAATGTATTAAAAAATGCTCCACATACTGCAGCGGTTATCACTGCTGATGAATGGACATTACCTTATTCAAGACAAAAAGCAGCGTATCCACTTCCGTTTGTGAAAGAGGCAAAGTTCTGGCCAAGTGTTAGTCGCATTGACAACGCGTATGGTGACCGGAATCTTGTGTGCAGTTGTTTGCCAATAGAAGAATATCAATAATTCAAAGTCTAAGGTTCTAAGTTCTAAATTGTCCCTGCGAAGAAATTTGCAGGGACATTTTTTTGAAAATGGTTAAGGGTCATCTCAAAATCACCCAACCGGAATAAGTCATAAATAAACCCGCAAACGACTTATCCGTTGGAGGGTGAAAATGCTCTATGAAAAAGATTCTTCTTCTTGTTGTTATCTTATCTAAGATTTCATTTGGTCAGGCTCAGCAAGTCGCTGTTAATCCCAATCTTAAGGCAATGGTTGATACAGAAAGAGCTTTTGCGAAAATGGCGAAGGACCAGAATACAAGAGATGCATTTCTTTACTACCTGACTGATGATGTTATAACATCCGGTGACAAAGGACCGATCGCCGGTAAAAAAGAAATAGAGAAGCAAAAAGCAGGAAATGCGTGGCTCTATTGGGATGTTGCGTTCTCTGACATTGCTGCTTCGGGAGATTTTGGATACAATACCGGCCCCTGGGAGTTTAGAAAAACCAAAGACATAAATGAAAAACCAATTGCATTTGGCGAATTCAATTCGATATGGAAAAAACAAGCCGATGGCTCCTGGAAAAATGCGCTCGATGTTGGAGTGAGTCATGAAGCCGGGCCACTCGTTGAATCAATAAAATTGACAACTTCAGCCAGGCCACTCACGTCAGGGAAAAAGAAATCATTGAAGCCTTCGGAAAAAAATAAATTGATAGAAGTCGAGAAACAATTTCTTTCGTTAAATGCGAAAGACAGGAAGTCAGCTTACGAGAAATTTCTTTCGAACGAATCGCGCATCATTCACGCTCGTCAGTTTCCTATTATTACAACAGAAGCAAAGCAAAAATTTATTAGTGAACCTGAACTTGTTTCAAACATTCACCTAATCTCCGGTGACATCGCTACTTCCAACGATTTGGGTTATATCTATGGTAAGGCCGACGTACAGGTCACGGTTAAAGACAAGACTGAGAATCAAGTCGCCACCTATTTTCGAGTGTGGAAAAAAGAGGAAGGAAAGAATTGGAGGATAGTATTGGATGTTTTATCGTACTAAGCTGAAAGTCCACATTAAAATTACTCTGTCAAGGGGCTACAACATACCGTGATTTTAGTATCTTATCCCCCTGGGTTGCAATTAGTATGTATAATCCTGGCGAATCATTTACTACTCTTATTTCGACAATACTTCCCCCCAGTACCGATTGCTGACGCACAGCTTGTCCCAATGAATTTACTATTCTAAACTCGACGGGTTGAGACAAGAATTCACTCAGATCCACCATTAATTTTTCCGTTGCAGGATTGGGGAAAACGGTAAATGCATGCGGGATTTCCTGCAAGTCTCCCGTGATAAGCAATACCTGAGGGTCCGATACGACACTCGTACATCCATCCACTGCAACAATTAATGTATAATTACCAGGCTTTGTTGGTGTAAAGGTTGAATTAGTACCTCCGGTAACGGGACTTCCCTCCAGCAGCCAATTATTTCCTATGGGGCTATTGCTGAAAAAAATTGGCGTAGAGCTGGTTGCATTGAATACGGTGATCACTGGCTTGGCTGGACGGATACAAAAAAATACTTCGACCGATGTTGCTACATTATAATTTGAATTACCAGTCTGGTTCGCACGGACAGTCGCCACACCAGCCTGAAGCGTCGTAGCTATATTACCGCTGATCGAAATATTCGCAGGAGTAATTGCATCATAGGTTACTGGTAGTCCTGAACTTGCCGTACCATTCAGTGCGAAGACAGGATCTCCCAAAACAGGGCTTGGTGGACTCGTAAAACTGATCACCTGGTTTCCTTTCTGAATCACCAGGTCCTGATCAACGGATGAAGCTGGATTAAATGAAGCATCTCCACCTTGGCTGGCAGTGATCGTTGAAGTTCCAGCCCCAACAATGGTCACTGTATTTCCATTAATAGTGGCCACATTGGTATTGCTACTCGAGTAACTAACAGCGAGACCTGAGGTTGTCGTCGCGTTTAAGATAAATGGAGCGTCTCCCACCTGCTTAGATATGAGTGGCGCAAACGTAATCGTTTGGGATTGTTTGATAATTACCGTTAAAGGCTGATCAACTGGCAAAGCCGCATTGTAGTTAAGATCCCCCAACTGAAGCGCAGTAATAGTACTTGTTCCTGTTGCTAAAATTGTCACTGTATATACGCTCACGGTCGCTACCGACGTATTCGAACTAAAGTAGCTGATGGACAACCCCGAGGAGGTAGTTGCTGATAACGTAAAAGGCGGATCGGTGATAGACTTAACCGGAAGTGCGGAAAAGGTTATAGTCTGAGCTGCCTTATTTATTACTAAGGTCCGGGGAGGAACGCCTGGGGCAGGATTATAATTTCCATTTCCACCCTGGGAGGCCGTAATGTCCGCCGAACCCGCCTTTAAAATTGTGACAGTACTTCCTGAGATAGAGGCAACCGTCGAATCGCTGGATGAATATGACACCGCCAGGCCTGAAGTGGCAGTTGCGGGTAATGTAAATGGCGCGTCTCCGAAGGTCCTGGCCACAAGAGCTGGAAATGAAATCGTTTGATCACCCAAACCGATGGTCAATACTTTCTGATTATCAGGTGCGGCATTATAGTTTCCATTTCCAGCCTGGGATGCCGTAATCGTCGTGGTACCCGCTGCCAAAATGG
>JANYDR010000209.1 GCA_025363495.1 Cyclobacteriaceae bacterium
GTTCCAAAGTACGATACTGCTCCACCGCCGGAATTTTTGTCGAGATTTCAAACTGCTGCGGAAAAATTTGACGAGGAATTATCAATTTTTGAAAAAAATAATTTCAAAATTGAAGAAGGTGTGAAGAAGAAGATGAAATTGAGTAAGCCCGTTCCGAAACAAAGTGTGATGCGCGCTGCCGCAATTAACGAACTGAAGTTGATGCCGCCTGGTCCCGAGAAAATGGCAAAGATGATTGAACTTGGGAATATAAAGTTTCCGGATGAACCGGGTTACATTGCGCCCACAACACCAAAACCGGCAATTACTGAACCTGGGGCGGATCAACCACAAAAGTCCTCTCCTGTTCCCGCGGCGCCTGCGCCGCCGAAGAGAAAGACCGCGGCACCTGTGGATTCATTAGCTTTGATTGATCAATACAACAAGTTGGTTGCGAGAATCAAGGAATTGGATCCTCGTGTTTGGAATCCCAAGGATCTGGCAGCAACTTCCGAAAAGATTGCTGCATTGGACCCCAAGCTTTGGAAAAGTCAGGAGGCCAACAGTTTTAAGAAAGTGTTGACTACGCTTGAAAAAAACGTGGACGCGGCCGAGAAAGTGTCCGTGAAAGAATGGGACGACAACATGGCGAAGATTCAGCAATTGTTAGACGAGAACCTGGTCTTGCTTGATGAGGCGGAAAAAGTGGGTCGAATCAAGGAAAAAAAGTTTTGGATTAGCTACAAGAAAAAGTTTGATTCCATTAGTTGCACCGAGTACTGGCCAGCCGAAACTGTCAAGAATGTAAACGAGGTTTACATTGAAAAACTGACCAATATGAAAACCCAGCTGGAGTCGGTTCTGGAAGAAAAAGAAGAAGGGAGTGACGGCGACGAAAGTAAGAAACGTGATCGATCATCTGATTCTGTCGTCGAAGGCGGCGAAGAATTTGTCATTCCGAGTTTAGATAATATTCCAGTGGTAATTACAAAAACCTACAAGAACGACGAGGATGGGTTTTATGATATTCTGGCGCAATCTACCGAGAATGCAACCAAGTTTGCCGACCTTATTACCACCAACAAGGGATTATCGTTTGTGTACGACATGTTTCTAGAGGCTAAGATTAATCTTCAGAACGAAATTTTGGAAGACCGGAAGCGTGGAATTCGAAACAAGGTGGATTACAACGTTTCGAACTTGGTGTTTTACACGAAAATTTTAAACGATGCCTACGAGTTTTACAGCAACAGACCAGCGGTCTCATCGACGAGCGTTAAGAAAAACAAGAGCAAGAAGAACAACAGGAGAAAGGGCTGTAAGTCTTGCAAGGTCGGGAACAACAAGCTTTTGTTTCCCGATAACAACTCCAAGTATTGCGGTAGCTGCTTTATTGAGAAAATTGTAATGCCAGAGTTCCAAAAATACGAGGACAAGGCTGCGATCAAAATTACCGATATCCGAAACGATAAGGAACAGCGCGTCTTGTGGAAGAACGACTTAGAAAAGTTTGAAAACTTGTGTGATGAAATCAACCAGATTATGGATTCTTTTACCGGGGAGGATGGTAAAGTGACCCACGACCGATACAATACCATGTTAGAACGGATTGAACAAGCCAAGGCGATTATTACGTCTGCCATGTTGGAAGAACTTTCCGACGAATCGGGTGAATACGAACACGAAGACGAGGAGGGTGATGGTGGAGAACATGAGAGTAATCACGAAGATAGTTTGCCTTCTGATGAACCGTCAGCCGAATTTACCGGTGAAGAAGGAAATAAGAAAAAGAAAAAGAGAGACGAAGAGGGGGAAGGGGAAGAAGAATCGTTGTCTCATTCCGTTGTTATGACAATGGGGAAATTACCCGTTTTGTCCACCTGGGAAAAGATGGTGAAACTCTACTGTGCTCCCGGTGGAACCAAACGGGCGCTTTTGGGGGAGATGATCAAGGACTACAACCAGATTAAGGAAGTGTATGGTATTGAGATTATGAACAAGGAGACGATGAAAACATGCATGCACAATACCTATTTGGAGACTCGAGAAGAAGCTGATCGTTTGGCCATGGCAATGGAAAATGGTCAAATTACTACCAAGATTATCGTTAAGGAAGTTTAAATGGAATTACAAAAGAAGATTTAAAAAAAGGAAAAGAAAAATAAAAAGTTTTATTTTAAAAAACAAAAAAAAAAATGTCCTTTTACTCAAAAAGACCGGCGGTGGTGGGAGATGGGCCTTCGGCCGGTTTTAACCCCAATGGGGATCCCCCCGTTTATATCCCACCAGAACCATCATCTTTTACAAAAAAACCTCAAAAACAACAACCAAATAACAGAACCTCCGGTTCTTCTTGTTGTTGTAAGTGTTGTTATGAACTTACATTTACAACTTGGATGATCATTGCTGGTATTATTCTGGCAGCTCTGGCGATTACAACCATTTGTATCTACATTGCAGTAAACACAAATACCGACAGTATTGTTCGCTTTTGTGTGGAAATGACCCCGGCTGAGGTCACTGTAAATAACCCCAGTAACACGGGTGAGTTGAACACGGTCATTCGTGGGTATTTTCAGTTGGATTCGTCTCAAAACACCATATCCTACTACTTTTACACCAGTCCTACCCTAAGTATTGTACAATCAATTACGCTTCGAGGTCCGATTCCTTTATTATCCACTGTAGGACCGGTTTTGTTTTCCTTTTGTGGCGCACCGGCAACTTACATTTGTGATGTATTGACAACGCCCGGTTTGATTCAAAATACTGGAATGACACAGGTGGAACCTGGGCCAAATGATTCTCGGCCTTTCATTTTGGATATTCGTTCTAACCCAAGTTTGTATTACGTTGAGGTTCTAACAGCAAATAACCCAACTTCTCCGGGTGCTTTAAGAAGTGTTGTATTAAATTCGTGTGGTTTACCGTAAAAAAAACGTGTTTTTTTAATTTTATTTTTTATTATAAAAACTTCTTTGGCAATCCTTATCACAAAAAATTCTGCTGTTGTTTGTTTTTTCCACTTGAGGATTTGAACAAACAATTTTACACTCAATACAAGAAGCCAGTACAATTTTGTTTCCTTTTTTTATATGTGTTCTTGGAAATGTTGAGGCAAGTTCGTTCAAAATTGGTAGATACCCTTTCTTTTCCGCTTCTGTGTATGTTAATAACCAATGGAGAGACGCAAAGACACTATACACAACAGACAGTTCACCAGAATAAACGTTTACATTATGAACAACAAACTTATTAAAAAAGTACTCTACCAACACTTTGAAAATATTGTCTCTAACAGGAATCATATTTTTAACTCGTTGCTCGTAATTTGGTATATATTTTCTTAAATCAACCATTTTCCCTTTAATTTCCGCAAAGTTCAAGCGCTCAAAACGAAAAATCAATGATGAAATTTCTCCTTCTGGTTCAAACGCCAAAAGGTAAAATTGTCTGGCAGCAATCATAAACCTAAACCACAAATAATACACTTTCCAAGTTGGTTTATCTTCCGTTTCCCACAACACAGTTTCCACGTCCCATTCATCAAACTTGTATATAGCTGCCATATCCCTCTGGAACCAATAATTCCAAATCATATTGGTGTCCATAATTTTAATAACCTTGAAAAAAGCTTGGTCCCCGGCAACGGCAATGTACAAATTCAAAGCCTCTTCCACATCAGTTCGTTTTAAAACTTCCGAAATCCGAACATTGTCTGAAAACAAGTTTTGTAAAAGTTCTTGATATAATGGCGTTGTTTTGATTTTTTTCAAGTTGCTTTCCATTTTTGGTCAAAAATATTGTTT
>JANYDR010000249.1 GCA_025363495.1 Cyclobacteriaceae bacterium
AAAGGATCCCAACTTTCAATGTTTGGTGGGGTTCCTGCCGATGGAGAAGAAATAGAAAGGAAAAATCTTAACACTGACAACGTCAACTATAAGTTAATTGAAACATCGGCTCAACGAAAAGAGCTTGCCGAAAAATTAAACGGTCAAAAAGAGTTCGCATTGGAAACTACCATTGACGAAGCTCCTAACTTTGATTTCGCTCTTACTAACATTATATTTTCATTTACTCCGGGCGAGGCGTGGCAGGTTCCTGTCAGCAAAGGCGCTGCTGAAGTGAATGACTTTAAAGAAGCTTTCACGAATGAGAAGATAAAAAAGACGGGCCACAATATTAAGAGTTCCGTATTGGTGCTGAGAAAATCCGGAATTGAATTGCAGGGTGTTCTTTTCGATACCATGCTAGCGCATTATCTCATTGAGCCAGAAGCGTCTCATGATCTTGGAATAATTGTCAATCAATATTTGGGCTATCAATTGCAAACCGAAGGTTCTGAAACGAATCGCCTGTGTGAGCGTACCGATCAGATTCTTCAACTTAAGCAAAAGATGATAACGGAGCTTGAACAGCGGCGTCATTCACTATTAATGCGTGATGTAGAAATGCCGTTGGTAAGTGCGTTGGCGGCAATGGAATCCGAAGGTGTCAAAGTAGATGAAGAAGCATTGAAAAAAATGTCCGACTCACTTAAATCAGATATTGAAAAACTGCAAGCCACAATTTTTAAGCTGGCTGGGACGGAATTTAATATCGGTTCACCCAAACAGATGGGCGAAGTGTTGTTTGATAAAATGAAATTGCTTGACAAAGCAAAGAAAACCAAGACTGGACAATATGCTACGGGTGAGGATGTCCTGCAGAAGTTGTCTGGCGAGCATGAGATAGCAAGAAAAATTCTCGAATACCGTGAATATGAAAAGCTCCGCTCAACGTATGTAGATGCGCTTCCAAAAATGGTGTGTAAAACTGACGGCAGGATTCATTCAGATTTCAGACAGGCAGTAGCAGCGACGGGAAGACTGAGCTCCAATAATCCTAACCTTCAGAATATACCTATCCGCACAGAGAAAGGAAGACAGATAAGAGGTGCGTTTGTTCCGCGCGACAAGAATTTTTTATTTATGTCCGCGGATTATTCGCAGATCGAATTGCGTATTGCCGCATCATTTGCGAAAGATGAAATCATGATTGAAGCTTTCCGCAACAAACGCGATATCCATACTACGACTGCTGCCAAGGTTTTTAAAGTTGAGTTGAGTAAGGTCACTTCTGACATGCGTCGTAAGGCAAAGGAAGTGAACTTTGGAATCTTGTATGGAAGCACTGCCTTTGGTCTTTCGCAGAACCTGAATATCTCAAGGACAGAAGCAGCTGAAATTATTGAATCATACTTTAAAGAGTTCTCTGCCATCAAGCGATATATGGATGATTCAATTAATGAAGCCAGGGAAAAGGAATATGTTGAAACAATTTTGGGAAGAAGGAGATACTTGCGTGATATCAATTCGCGGAATATTACAACGCGCGGCTTTGCTGAACGAAACGCTATCAATGCTCCTATCCAGGGGAGCGCTGCCGATATTATAAAAATTGCAATGATCAATATCCACCGGTGGCTACAAAAGGAAAAACTAAAATCGAAAATGATATTGCAGGTACACGATGAGTTGGTGTTCGATCTTCATAAAGAAGAACAGGAAATTGTAAAGCCCAAAGTGATAGAGCTTATGAAGTCTGCCGTGATCCTTGACGTGCCAATGGAGGTCGAGGTTGGGATTGGAAAGAACTGGCTGGAGGCGCATTAAATCGTTGTAGTTGTTAGTTATTCGCTGATAGTAGCCACCGACAAGAAGAACGGATAACTAACAACTATTTTTTCCTACATTTGGAGAACTATTTTTAATACCATAACAAAATGAAAGAAGGAACAGTAAAATTCTTCAATGATGCCAAAGGATTTGGTTTCATTAAAGAAAACGGAACGGGCACTGAGTACTTTGTACACATCTCTGGTCTGCTTGTGGACACACTAAAAGAAAATGATGCGGTCACCTTTGAACTCAAAGAAGGAAAAAAAGGATTGAATGCTGTCAACGTAAGGTTGAAGTAATACCACAAAGTTTTTAGAAGAAAGCCTCCCGATACGTCGGGAGGTTTTTTTTTGAATAATGATTTGAAAAGAGTAGGATTTTATTTTTCCCGCAGATTCTCGCTGATCTGGCACTCGCTTATCTTCGCGGAATCCCTAGAGCGAAGTAATTTCCAATTCAAGTAAAATAAAACAATTACAAACCCCGAATACTCACTTGGGCAAGTCGAAAGACATTGTACTGGCTCGAACTTTTCCCTCTATGTTCCCTATGATCCTATGCGTTTTAAATTTCTTTTTTAATTGGTCAGAGCCGAAGGCTCCACTGCCTTAAACGCATAGCGGAAAAGAAAATATAGAATGATACTTCGTTGCCATTCTGTTCGGAAACCATATCTTTAAATATGAAAAACCCCCCCTTAATTCTAATGCTACTTATTTCATTCGTAGCATTTAGCCAAACACCATTATCCAAAAGAGAAATCAAGGAAGTTAAATTTTCAGGTAGTGGTTACGAATTGGGTCTCCAGCACGGCAAGCTCCTAAAAAATGAAATTGGTGAGATTCTCACAAAGATGAAAAAGAATGTAGCCTATTATCAGAAAAAGGATGCTGACGAGGTATTAAGAGATTTTTTCACATTAGTTCAATTTACGGATGATATAAAGAAATACACACCTGAACTTTATGAAGAAGTGAGAGGAATTGCCGAAGGCTCCGGGCAGAAATTTAATGACATTCTGGTACTCAATCTGTTGGATGAATTTTGGGTGTACATTGATAATATTGACAACCATCATTGCAGCAGTATCGGCGTTCCTTCTCTCAATGGAAGCGCAAGCTATATCGCTCAAAATATGGACATCGAGAGTTATACCGAGGGCTATCAAATTTTAATCCGACTTTCAAGAACTGATAAACGACCTGAACAATTTATACTGACACATCCCGGCTGCATTGCGTTGAATGGTATGAATGAGACAGGGGTAGGCGCTTGTATGAATACCTTAATGCAATTGAAGGCTTCAACAAAAGGTCTGCCCGTGGCATTTATCGTTAGGCGAATTCTTAATTCAACAGATAAGAAGGAGCTTTTAAATTTTATCCAAACTGTGCCGCACGCTTCCGGACAAAACTATATTATTGGCATTAGAGGAGAGGTCTATGATTTTGAAGCGTCTGCAGGGAAAGTTGTACGATTTGATCCAAAAAATTCTAACGGCACAGTGTATCACACCAATCACCCGATTGTCAATGACGATGTGAAGCCATGGTTTGAAAAATATAATCC
This sequence comes from Cyclobacteriaceae bacterium, assembly GCA_025363495.1. GTDB lineage: Bacteria > Bacteroidota > Bacteroidia > Cytophagales > Cyclobacteriaceae > ELB16-189. The sequence continues at coordinate 3,379 of JANYDR010000249.1, forward strand.
GACCCGGGATGTAAAACCGGTAAATTCCAATAGCAGTATTCGGTTAGCTTCAGTGAAAAGCAGAGTTTCTGAAAAACCTGTCATTGAAGACAATCTGATAAAAGAAACGCTGCGTTCAAAAGACGACAAGAATAATCCTGTTTGTCGTTCGGTAAATAGCCTTAGCGGAGTATTTACCTTTGGATCCGTGATTATGACATTGACAGGAAAACCGTATTTGCAGGTCACGGCTGGTTCACCCGATGAATCGGAATATAAAAGAATGGATTTTACTGTTAAATAGAGAAGAATTATTCCCCTCTTTATTCTCTAACTTGGGTGTTCCTCAACACTCATGCGCTCATTAATAGTAATCTTCTTGCTGATTTCCCTCACCCTTCCTGCACAGTCCATCAAGGTCATGAGTTATAACATCCGCTACGACAATGCAGGTGATGGTATTAATCAATGGGCTAACCGGAAAGAAAAAGTTGCAGACCTTATTCGCAAAAATAACCCTGACCTTATTGGTCTTCAGGAAGCGCTTCTGAATCAATTAAAAGATTTGCTTTTGCTATTACCGGATTATACTTCGTATGGTGTTGGTCGTGAGGATGGAATAGAGAAAGGGGAATTTTCAGCCATTCTTGTCCGGCATTCGCGTTTCGGAGTTTTAAAAGACAGCACCTTTTGGCTTTCAGAAACGCCAGGTATAATTGGCAGTAAAGGCTGGGATGCGGCACTTCCCCGTATTGCTACCTTGATCAAGCTCTACGACAGGGAAACAAAAAAAGACATTCTTTACATTAATACCCATTTCGACCACATCGGCATGCGTGCCCGTACAAATAGTGCTACTCTAGTCAATGATTTTCTGACTGAATTTTATAAGACCAATAAAATGGCCATGATCATGACTGGCGACCTGAACGTGGAGCGACACACGGAAGCTTATCACATACTGACCACTGATATGCTAATGTTCGATTCCAAGCCGGAGAATAACTACGAAACAACGATGTGCGGTTTTGAAGTAAACAGCAGTAAGTGCATAGCGATCGACTATATTTTTCATAGCAAAGAAACTTCTGTTAAAAAATATAGTGTATTGCAAGATAACGACGGCAAATATTACCCCTCTGATCACCTGCCGGTTTTAGTGGAACTTGAGTTCCCTTTGAAAAAATAATACCTCTCGCCTGTGTTGGTGTTTTTCACCAACACTTCACAAACTTTCATCATCAAACATCACTCGGCTTCTTCCACCACATATCATTTCCTGACTCGCCATTATAACTTAGTTTCAGATCATACACTTCCAACCTAAGTAGCTCTAAATCTTAAGTGTCTTCCTTGAGACCTCGTGCCTTCTAAGATGTATTTTGTTTTATTATCTTTAAAGCGGTGTATAGGATGTGGATCGAATTGGCTAATTAGAGGTTGTGTTCACCTGAAAAGAAAATATGATCCCGGATCAACTATTAAAACTTGAAAGCATTATCGATCTGGTTAAGACCAATAATAACGGCAAAGGTGATTTATTGGAAGATCATCTTGAAGCTTTCTTATTGGATTTGGCAGCGATGCATGGTTATTATGCCGAAGGTTTTGCAGCATTGCTGAGCGAGTATCTTCACCTTCCTCATTCTACAGACCTGCAGTCAGAAATTATTGAAGACGTAAAATCAGAATTGGAATATTTGCGGGTGAAGAATCACGAAATGGCCGAGGCTTTAAAACGAGATCACGTACAGAAATCAGCGAAAGCATCAGTTTTCTTCTTTGCAGTTCAAAAATACCTGGAGGCAATGTCCGGAATATTTCAACACTATGACGGACACACTTGTGATCTGCTGGAATTTATGAATGAATCGGGATTTACGTTGAAAGAGAATTACAAAGACAAGTATCCGTCAGTCTCGTTAAATTATGAATTCCGGACGGAAACCGGCAAGCTTATTAATGATGATCTTGGTTATAAGATGTACTGTGTAAATAAGAGAGTAGAAGAGGAATGGATGCAGTTGGGATTGGCCTATGGAAGTGCAAAAAATAATCATTGAAGTTATTTTGAACTTAAGAAACTATAGATAAAGCAACATGGATATCGATATTCAGGGACTCATTAAATCCTTTATCAATAGATTTATTGTTGATGAAAGCAAAGAAATGGCTATGGTAGAGTTGAAGTATCCGGAAAAAAGGAAGTTGTTTGTAAAAAGTCTCATTGATAATAAAGATGGTATTCTGGATCGAAGACTAATAAAACCACTCAATGCCAGGATCAAAGTCCAGGAAGTAATTGAAGAATTGAAACTTAATAAAACAGATTTGTGCTACGTGATCTCAGTTTACTCCAAAATTGATGATAAGGTAATACAGATTGACTTTGCATTAAATACTATTCAGCAGCAGGGAGTTGGAGGTCTGATCGTCAATCTTTCAGCTACCAGAATATATTTTGAAACGGCATCTGGGTCACCAGAGAAATTTATTGGCGAAGTTTTGAAGAATTAATAATAATAGCACGGCTTTGATGTTGTTTGACCCGGACAATAAAATTATCAAACTCTGTGTCGAAGGCATGGATCAGGAGGGTCTGGGCAATGGAGAGGAAGCTTATAGACTTTTTCTTGAGGCCTGGAAAGACGCAAGTGATGATCTTGAGAAATTTCTAGCGGCTCATTACGTAGCTCGCCATCAGAGAAGTTTTATTGACAAATTGCAATGGGATAAAATCGCGTTGAATTTTGCGATGAAAATTGATGATGAGAATGTGAGGGCATCTTACCCTTCCCTTTACCTGAATATCGCAAAAGGGTATGAGGAATTGCATGACAATGAGAACGCATTGAAAAATTACCAACTGGGTCTTTCTTTTACTGGCTTTTTAATGGACGATAGTTATGGAAGAATGATTAAGTCAGGAATAATGGCTGGAATAGAACGAGAAATCGGGACTCAAAATCCACATGATCTATAGCCAAAATTGCATAGATTAGGCAAACTGGTTACAATCCTTAAAACTTGTTTTGATTTATTATCTTTAATATAATCTCCACCAATTATTATCCCATGAAATCAATTGTCCTGCCCGTCTTACTCGCTGTCATCCTGATCTCTTGTAAGCAAAATCCTGGTTCACCAGCTTCCGGCTCAAAACTCGAAACACGAATCGATAGCCTTGTTAAGACCTACCTGGATAGCACCAAAGCTGCGGGCATGGCCATAGCAGTTTATAAGGGCAATGAAAAATTATTATTGAAGGGTTATGGTTTCGCTGATCTGGAGTTTGATGTTAAGCTTCCTGCTGATGCGTCATTTGAGATAGGTTCCGTCACAAAGCAATTCACAGGCGCGGCAACACTTCAGTTGGTAGAGCAGGGTAAGCTCTCATTGGAAGATGACATTACAAAATATATCAAATTCAATACCCAGGGGAAGAAGGTAACTGTTCGTCAGTTGCTTAGCCATACGTCCGGAATAAAGGGTTATACGGAGCTTCCAGTGTTTGAAGAAATAGGGGTATTTAAATATAAACGCGATACATTACTCCGTATTGTTGAAAAAGAGAAATTTGACTTTGAACCTGGGGAAGCATTGATCTATAATAATACCGGATTCTTTATGCTGGGATTGATCATAGAAAAAGTAAGTGGAATGACTTACGAAGAGTATGTACAGAAGAATCTTTTTGAGAAGGCAGGCATGACCCACTCATCCTATTGCAGTGAGAGCAAGATCGTGAAGAACCGTGCCCATGGTTATGATACCGGTGAGAAAGGATTGCAACGCGCAGGCTACCTTGATCACACTTGGCCTTACGCGGCAGGATCACTTTGCTCGACGGCGGAGGATCTTGTAAAATGGGATGATGCCTTGCACCATGGGAAAATCCTGAGCGAAAAAATGTATGAAGAGTTTCTTGCCCCCGCCGTTTTAAACGATGGGACAGTTACTCATTATGCTAAAGGAATAACCGTTACTGATAAAAACGGGCGCAAGATGATTGAACATGGTGGCGGAATTAATGGCTTTCTTTCTGAGAACCGGTATTTCCCGGGAGAAGATGTAAAAGTTATTGTACTTGTAAATAGCACCGGTCCTGTAGCGCCAGGAAAAGTAGCTGACCGGATAACGGAATTTATCTTTGGAAAGCCTTCCAAAGAGTCGCATCCCTTCAGTGGAGATCTTTCAAAATTTACCGGCACGTATAAGGGGCGGGGGAGAGGTGTTGATCTTGAAGAGGTAGTTGCCAAGAATGATTCTGTTCTGACCATTCAGATTGGAAAGGGCAAACCGCGACCAATTAGTTATGTAAAAGATAATATATGGAGCGACGGAAACTCGACGTACTTGTTTAGTGGAACAGGAGATGTTATGAACGAATTAAGAATAGATCAGGTATATGGGTATTTGATTTTGAAGAAGTGAGGAGGAATAGGAAACTGAAAAGAAATACGATAACACTCGACCAGTTTAAAGACAAGCACTACGGTAAACGGGGCGTTACAAAACGGGAAGCGCTTGAGGCAGGGTTTGAAAACCTTAAAATCGATACGTTGCTTCACGAGGCCCGATTGGAAAGGGGATTAACTCAAGACGAACTTGCCAGAAAAGTCGGAACTACAAAGTCATACATTTCGAAAATCGAGAATGATATAAAAGAAGTCCGTACCTCGACACTTCAAAAAATTGTTAAACTTGGATTGGATGGACACCTTGAGCTTTCCATTAAATTGTAAAGGAATAATAATTTATTAGATATTCTTCTTAATACTCTTCACTGACTCCACAATCAATTTTTTCATTACTTCAATATCAATATCCTCAAGCTTCTTAACATAAACGCATCCCCCCTCCGCTTTGTGTTTGCCAAGTTTCTTTAAAAGTTCTTCTCTTTTTTCCAGCGTCGTACTTAAATATAGCACGATTGAAGTCTTTCTTGGAGAAAAGCATGCGAGCGCCATATCTCCTTCATGACCGCTATCATATTTGTAATGATATGATCCAAAACCGATAATACTCGGTCCCCACATCTTCGACTCAAACCCTGTGACGTCACTGAAAATTTTAATAAGCCGATTTGCATCATCGCGCTTTCCTTCATCTTCAATTTTGTTGACGAAATCATTTACGCTGACCTTAGTTTCGTTTGTTTTGTTTTTTGCCATAGTCGGGTGGAGTCGTTCGAAATATGAAGTTAGAATTTCTTTATAATACCTGAGTGTTGGTTTACGAAAAAACCCGGCATAACCGGGTTTTTAATCCATTTAAATGAAGTTATACCGAACCTATTTCTTAGTAAAATCCAAGGGAATTATAATTTTGAAACTGACGTTTCGTCCCATATTGTAAACGCCTACGCGATAAGGATTGGATGCATAATTAACCGGATAATATTTGAAGCGGCTCATGTAGTCTTTGTATCCAACATCAGTGAGATTATCAACGGAAATGTAAAGACTAAAAATCTTTTGTCCGTTAGCCATGATGTCTCCACCCATTCCAACTTTCAACAACGTATATGCATCGGTTGGTGATTTACTGGCCTGCCCTTCTTCTGGCGGTAAAGCATAGTAAGTACTGCTTTGTTGATAAACTTTCGATTGTTCAAAACTGTGAAATACGCCAAAACGCAGGTATGCTTTTGTTATGACTTTACCTACTTTTTTGAAGCTTACCGTTACCTCAGATCTTAACCTAGCCGGCGGAATAAACGGCAAATATTTTGTTGAATCAGGATGATTACTTAATACAGCGTCCACTCTGCTATAGGCAGTATAAAAATCCAACCATGGCAATGATGATGGATGAACGTCAAGCATGGCTTCTCCTCCGGTAAGTAATGCATTACTTTGAACATATTTAAACACAGGAGCGTTTGGAAAGCCCGCCACATCATTACGAACAGAGTCGCCTCCATTAGTGCTTTTTAATTGTACGGGATATATATAATTGTCAATCTGGTTGCTGAACAAATCAATTTCTGCCGTCACATCTTTTGACACAAATCCCGGGGCTACATCAAATTGCACACTGAATTCGGGTTGTAAATTTGGACGACCAATTTCATAGACCACAGTGCCGTCATGTATACCATTGGAACCCGTCTCAGCAACATTGGGTGCCCTGAAACCTCTGGCAACATTTGCCTTAATATAAAACTTGCTGGATACCTGGTAGGTAGCTCCAAAACTTCCTGACCATGCACTGAAATTTGATGAATAAGCATTGAATCTATGAAATGCGTTCGGGTTACTTTGCGGCAATTCATTTCCGGAAGAGTCAACATATGAATCATGGCCTTGAAATTGCCTTATGTCATAACGGAGACCCGCACTCAGATTTATTTTTCCCATTTTTTTATTTGCAATAAAGAAACCTCCGATATCAAATAATGTGTACTCCGGAATAAGTAGCAGGGTTCCTAGATTTGTTGAGTTTTGGTGCATGCCATTTATCCCAAACGTAATATTTCCATTGTTCTTATCAGGAGACACATATCTAAGATCATAATTAATTGTATTTAGGAGATAGTAGATGTTGGCTGTGTTGGGAATTGTAATATCATTGTACTCTTGTCGGCGGTTTTGTTGCCACGCAAAGCGGGCAATCATTCTTCCGTTACCTACGGCAAGGCTATTATCCCAAACAAGTTTATAGTGCCTTACATTTTGATTAATGAGATACGGCTTATACGAAGTCAAGTCAGCGTGAGTGGCAACTACTTCTCCCGGTTCTCCATTCACGAGTGCTTGCTTTGTAAAGGCACCGGTAGTACTGTCACGGCTTCCT
>JANYDR010000272.1 GCA_025363495.1 Cyclobacteriaceae bacterium
AAGCCTCCGCATGTGAAGCTAGCCAGTTAGCAACGTTGTTTTATGCCGAAGGCGTATTAGAATCCATGAAAAAAATCAATCAAGCTGATTAGTCACCCCTCCAAACTCTTCAGGCATCACATCTTTAATCGACTGTGAAAATGTCCATTTGTAACCATTCAGATCTTCTGCGGTGTATTGTCTTTCGCCATAAGGAAAATCAGTCGGGGTTTGTAAGATTGGAACTCCAAGGATTCTTGACCTGTGATAATGTGCCTCCACATTCTTAACCCTGACCAGAAGCGATTGTCTGCTTACTTCTTCGCTCTTGTTTGCTGTCACAACAATTGTTCCTCCCTCAAAACTTAATTGCGCCCGGTGATCGCCTATCCGCCACCGTTCTGTAAAGCCAAAGCAATTACAAAGCCAGTCAATCACTTCGGGTACATTATCATACTCCATAACAGGTATGATGGTGCAGTTGGGCATGGTCTGGTTTTGCATGTTTATCGTTTCATTAATAAATAATCGACAGAATACTTATCCCAGTCTCTTGGTAAAATCAAAAGTGTCACCAACAAAATAGTCCGATACATCACATGCGACAAATCCCAGATCGGCTCAGCCAGTCCGTGACCGAACGTAACGATCACTAACACAGAGGCCAATGCATACAACGCATAATCTCTTTTGAAACCAATCAACACCATGAATCCGCCGATAAGCTCAACATAAGAGGTGTAGTAAGCAGTGCCTTGAATGAGAAATTCCGGTAAAAGGTCTTTAAATACTGGGTAGAAGAAATCTGAATGATATACTTTGTCTACTCCCCAGGTAAATACTTTCCCATATCCCTGCATGAGGAAAATAAATCCGAGGAGTAATCGGGTGGTGAGCGAGGCGATGGAATGGTTGAGGTTCATGGTTCTAAATTGAGTAAATAAAGTCAGAGCAACTAGTCCAACTTTGTCTTCTTATGTTTTTTTTGATCACGGACACAAAGGCTTCATAAAAGGCACTACGAAATATCATAGTAAATACCTTCAGACCCCAATTCGTGGTGTTCTAATATATAACTCGTTATAAGAGTTGAAAATCTGCAGTTTGGTGACTTCGCCACAAGCGTGATCACCGCCAAGGCGCTAAGACGCAAAAGCCGCGGAGATTCTTTGATGAAATTTTAACTCTGCGTGCCTTAGCGTCTTCGCGCCTTCGCGGTGAAAGCAAAATGCGACGAAGTCGCCAATAGGCGAAACATACCCGGGCCATAACCAACTTCAACGCCTACCCCTTCCGCCCTTCAACACTTTACCTTATTTTTGCCCCTCACTATATAAATAATAGTCAGTAATGGCCGAATATTCGAAAGACGAGATCAGGAAAATTGAAGACAAGTGGCGGAATCGCTGGGTGGAGAATAAGGTGTATAAAACCGAACTGGACCCAGCAAAACCCAAATATTACGTCCTCGACATGTTTCCGTATCCCTCCGGTGCCGGCCTGCACGTCGGTCATCCGCTGGGTTATATCGCTTCGGATATCGTAGCGCGGTACAAACGCGTGAAGGGATTCAACGTGTTGCATCCCATGGGCTTTGATGCTTTTGGTTTGCCCGCAGAGCAATATGCCATTGAACATGGAATTCATCCCGCCATTTCCACCCAGGAGAATATCCAGAACTTTAAGAGACAACTTGGCAAGATTGGTTTTTGTTACGACTGGGACCGCGAAGTACAGACCTGCGATCCTAAGTATTATAAGTGGACGCAGTGGATTTTCTTACAGATATTCGATAGCTGGTATAACCGTAAGAAAGAAAAAGCCGAACGCGTCGCAGAACTGATCAAGACATTTGAATCAGAAGGTAACAAGCAACATGCTTTTCCGAATACAAAATTCAGACTGGCGAATGACAAAGATGTCTTCACTTCCGTGGAATGGAAATCGTTTGACGAGAAGACCCAGCAAGAGATATTAATGCAGTATCGTCTTGCTTACCTGGCCTACACTGATGTGAACTGGTGCGAAGCGTTGGGTACTGTGCTTGCGAACGACGAAGTAATTAATGGTGTTAGCTATCGCGGAGGTTTTCCAGTTGTGAAACGTCAGATGCGTCAGTGGAGTTTGCGCATCACAGAATATGCAGAGCGCTTGTTGAAAGGACTTGAGGAGATCGACTACAGCGACTCGATGAAAGAGATCCAGCGCAACTGGATTGGAAAAAGTGTTGGCGCTAAAGTTGTATTCAATCTTAAAAGTGAAAAAGCCATCGTTCCATCGATGACGGTTTTTACAACTCGTCCTGAAACGATCTTTGGTGTTGACTTCATGGTAGTGGCACCTGAGCATGAGATGGTAAAAGATATTACCAGCGCAGCGCAGCAAGGAGAAATTGATAAGTATTTGAAATACGTTGAAAGCCGTTCGGAGATTGAACGCATGGCGGAAGTAAAAAAGATATCCGGTGCTTTTACGGGAGCTTATGCAATCAATCCATTCAACAACAAACAGATTCCGGTTTGGATCAGCGAATATGTTTTGGCTGGTTATGGAACCGGTGCGATCATGGGCGTGCCTTGCGGGGATGAACGTGATCACAAGTTTGCGAGGCATTTCAATCTTCCCATTACCAACATCATTGGAAAATACTATGATGGAACAGATGCCAATCCAACCTACGATGCCATTTTAGAAAACTCTGACTTTCTGAATGGACTTCCGATGAGGGAAGGAATAACTGTTGTTGTTAAGAAGCTGGAAGAGTTGGGCATTGGCACAAAGCAGATCAATTATAAAATGCGCGACGCGGGCTGGAGTCGTCAGCGGTATTGGGGCGAACCATTCCCTGTAATCTTCCGCGATGACATTCCGTATGCGATGGAAGAAAAAGATCTTCCGTTGACGTTGCCGCCATCCGATAACTTCAAACCATCTGGTTCAGGTGAAGGTCCGTTGGCAAATTTGAAAGAGTGGATCAATATTGGTCCCCATGAAAGAAGAGATTCCAACACGATGCCAACACATGCTGGTGCCGCTTGGTATTTTTTAAGATACATGGATCCGCATAATGATAAAGAGTTTGCAGGAAGAAAGTCATTGGATTACTGGAACCAGGTTGATGTGTATGTTGGAGGTTCAGAACATGCGGTTGCACATTTATTGTATGCGCGTCTGTGGACGAAAGTTCTGGCTGATCTCGGTTATATTAATTTTGATGAGCCTTTTAAGAAATTGATTAATCAGGGGAAGATTACGGGAATTTCAAAGTTTGTCTATAGAGCGGTTTTTAGAGTTTTCTATCCTGGTGGACCAGGAGATATTACTCCCTTGCTATTGGTTTCAAAGGGGCATTACGAAGCAATCAACAACAGCACTTTAGACGAAGCGACCGGTGAGAAAATGTTCACCCAGGCACTTGATCAATTTAAGAAGTTAATAATTAACAATACAATCGAAACAAACAACTATGAGTTCAGGCAAAATATTGATATTCTTGAAATTGAGTATAATTCTAGCCATCCAATCCGAATTTATACACAGTTAGCCATCCAAGAAGATAAATCATCTAATGGGTGGGTATTAGACATTGATAAGTTTAAGAATTGGTCTGAAAAATCCTGGTCTGAAGCGAAAAATCTGGGTTTATTCTTGGAAAATGACAGATACATTTGCGGATCGAGTATTGAAAAAATGAGTAAATCATTATTCAATGTTGAAAATCCGGATGATGTTATTGAAGCATATGGGGCTGATACTTTGCGAATTTATGAAATGTTCCTCGGACCACTTGAGCAATCAAAGCCTTGGAGCACGAGTGGAATAGATGGATCATTCAAATTTATCCGTCGCTTCTGGAATTTGTTCCACGACAATGGCAACTTCAAAATAAGCGATGCTGAACCAACACGTGAAGAATTGAAAGTTCTTCATAAAACGTTGAAGAAGGTCGAGCAAGACATCGAAAACTTCTCATTCAATACTTCCGTCAGTGAGTTCATGATCTGTGCAAATGAATTGACTTCATTGAAATGCAACAAGCGCGCTATTCTTGAACCGTTAGTAATAGCCCTCTCTCCCTTCGCTCCGCACGTAGCGGAAGAACTGTGGGAAAAGTTTGGTCATAAAGACACGGTATTGAATGCAAAGTTCCCGCAATACGATGAGCAATACTTAAAGGAAAATGCTTTCAACTATCCCATTTCTATCAATGGAAAGGTCCGGGCGGAAATGAAATTCGGTCTTGATATGTCGAAAGAGGATATCGAGAAAAATGTACTGGCCTCTGAAATAGTTCTGAAGTGGACGGAAGGGAAGGCACCGAAGAAGGTGATCGTGGTGCCGGGGAGGATTGTGAATGTTGTGCTTTGAAATTAGGCATTGGGTATTGTGCATTGGGACACCTCCGAATATGGTCTTGAGAAACCGTATAGTATAGTTTACCACCCAATTTCTAATGCCCAATACCTTTACCCTTACTTAATAAAGGTAACATCACTAATAATTAATACTTAGCTTATTCGCGGGTTCAGAATCTTTTATAAATCCTACTCCCCATAACCTCCGGCACTCTTATCCTCGCAGGTGGTTCCATCAAA
>JANYDR010000276.1 GCA_025363495.1 Cyclobacteriaceae bacterium
AGTTCAAATCAATACATGTAGCCGGTACCAACGGCAAAGGCAGCTCTTCGCACATGCTTGCTGCGATATTTCAATCGGCGGGTTATAAAACAGGACTATATACATCACCTCATCTGAAAGAATTTACCGAGCGCATTAAAATTGACGGTATTGAAATCAAGAAGGCAGCGGTTGTAAATTTTGTGAATCAACTGCAAGGTCTCATGGAAGAGATACGTCCATCTTTTTTCGAAGTAACGGTAGCCATGGCATTTCAGTATTTCGCAGATGAAGAAGTCGATATCGCAATCATTGAAGTTGGCTTGGGTGGACGCCTTGACTCCACCAATGTGATCACTCCCGAACTTTCATTGATCACCAATATCAGTTTTGATCATCAGAATTTGCTAGGCGATAGTCTGGAACTAATAGCGGGGGAGAAGGCCGGAATTATAAAGAGAGGTATACCAGTAATAATAAGTGAGCGACAGACTTCAGTCCAAAATGTATTTATTGCAAAGGCAAACCATGAGAATTCTGATATTTCATTCGCTTCGGATCATATTCAATTAAGAAAAGAATCGGAGGAGTTTGTCGCTTTAAAAGACGGCAAGCCATGGTTAAAACTAAATCCGCAGCTAAAAGGAAATTATCAGCAGAAAAACATTCCGGGTGTTTTGGCGGCTGTCTTACAGATGCGAAATGTGGGATTTGAAATTTCAGATGAAGCTGCTCAGAAAGGAATTTCAGAAGTAGTTACCCTCACTGGATTGAAAGGAAGATGGCAAAGGCTTGGTGAAAACCCTTTGACGATTTGTGATACCGGCCATAATCCGGATGGTATACGAGAAGTTGTGGAACAGATAAGGTCTACTCCGCATAATCATTTGTACTTTGTATTTGGCGTTGTGGGTTGCCCAACTCATCGCAAAGTCTGATCGTATTGTCTAAATTATTTTTATAGGCGGGAGCACCAATTCTCTGAAACATGGGAAGTGTTTCGTAGAGATAATCCAGGGCCTGTTGATAGTTACTTGCAATCACGGCTGTTTGTTTAACCATGAAGTGTCATAATCAGTACCTGATGCTTGTGCAATAATAAACTCCTGGCTTTTCATCCCGAATCGACCGGAAGTTGTTGCGGGATCTACAAATTCAGCTTCGCTGAATATTATTTCACCACAGAGCACACGGAGTTCCACGGAGGAATAGACACGGAGAATTCTGACTAATGAGAATATCGCTTTCAAAGAATAGACTCGGTGGATCTCTGTGTGCATTTCACTCCGTGATCCTCTGTGTTGAGCTGCATTTAGCACATCCATGCGCCGGGAGTTATATCGTAGACACCACGGCACTAAGAAGTCACGGATTAAATCCATTATTCCAGTAGATTTTCTTCGCGTAGCATACAGGACTTTCCCCATTACAATAAATTAATAAAAAAAGCCTCCCGAAATTTCCGAGAGGCTTTAAATAATTCCAATAATTGCTATTTACCAAACTTAAACAGTTTGTAGCCCGCAGTAAGCTGAAATACCTGATTCTTAATATCATTGGGGTTTGAGCCATTATTGATTTTCGACAATCCAAGATTATAACGGGCATCAATTGATAAGCCGAAAGGCAAATCCCATCCAAGTCCCATGGCAAGACTGATATCATTGTTCTTGTAAAAACTCTTTAGATCCGTTGTGCTTGATACTCCGTTTGCTGTTTGCTTGGCCTGAGCGGCGGTAAGAAAACCAATTTGAGGTCCTAACTGAAGATTAATACCAGCAACTGTATAAAGCTTTAATAAGATTGGTACGTTGATATAGTCAAAATTTTCATCAAAGTCTGATGTGTTTACTGAATATTTAGTTCCCTGTTTGGAGAACAAAACTTCAGGCTGAAGTCCAATCTTACCAAACTTGAAAAGAGCAAATGCTCCAAAATTATAACCTGTACGATTGTTATAATTTTGCCCGGCAGATTGACTAACATTCAAAGAGGCGAAATTTAATCCACCCTTTACACCAACCGCTACTTCTGCCTGGCTATAGGCTGATTGCAATCCAGCTATCACTAATGTTGCTAACAGTAAAATTTTAATTTTTTTCATATTGTTTTAGTTTGACCTAATCACACAAAAGTAATGCCGCAAAGTGAGTTCCGGAAATCAGGAAAAGCCTAATTCCGGATTTCTACCGGTAATTGTTCGATAAAAGGCTGTAATTTTCTCCAGATCACTGGATAAATCCTCGCTTGTATAGAGTATATCTCCAACAATCACTTCCTTTTTTCTGAAATCAAATCCAACGGGAACTATGGGTACATGTGCTCCTTTCGCTATATAATAAAATCCAGTCCTAAGCTTATCGACTTTCTTTCTCGTTCCTTCCGGAGCCATGGCAAGAATAAACTCCGGGTAATGATTAAATATCTTTACGACTTGCTCCACCATATCCTGGCTTGTTGTTCGCTCTACCGGATGACCGCCTAATATTCTGAAGAACCAACCGAATGGTGGTTTGAATAACTGGCTCTTCCCGAGAAACTGTGCTTTATAAATCCGTAAAATACTTCTCGCCGCAACCCCCACCAGAAAATCCCAATTGCTTGTATGGGGAGCTACGGCAATAATAAATTTTTTAATATGATGGGGCATCTCACCCCTGACTTTCCAGCCAAGTATTTTAAAGATCAATAAATAGAATGGACGGAACATCAGACAATCTTGTTAATGATAGCATCATCTGCAATGTGAGGGACCGTGATTTGTAAATCAGGATTCAAACTTTGTGCTCGTTGTATTGCATTCATTGCACCTTCATTACGCGCCCATGACCTGCGTGCAATTCCGTTGTTAACATCAAAGTGAAGCATGCTCAGAAGTCTGCGATCGGCATCACTGGACCCGTCCAGCAGCAAACCGAAACCCCCATTGATTACTTCGCCCCACCCTACTCCACCTCCATTGTGCAACGATACCCAGGTCGCTCCCCGGAAGGAGTCGCCGATAACATTGTGAACAGCCATGTCGGCTGTAAAGCGTGATCCATCATAAATATTGGACGTCTCCCGGTAAGGACTATCAGTACCCGATACATCATGGTGATCACGACCCAACACAATTGGTCCTATCTTTCCATCATGAATTGCTTTATTAAAAGCAGTCGCTATTTTCATACGACCTTCCGCATCAGCATAAAGGATACGGGCCTTTGAACCTACTACGAGATTATTCGCCTTCGCTGAACGTATCCAATTGATATTATCTTTTAACTGTCCTTGTATTTCTTTAGGGGCATCAACAAGAATTTCTTCTAATACATCTCCTGCCAGCTCATCGGTAGCATCAAGGTCTTCCTGACTTCCTGAAGTACATACCCACCGGAATGGACCGAAACCATAATCAAAGCACATAGGTCCCATGATATCCTGAACATAGGATGGGTATTTAAAATCAATACCGTTCGTTGCCATAACATCAGCACCTGCACGTGAGGCCTCTAATAAAAACGCATTACCATAATCAAAGAAATATGTTCCCCTTGCAGTATGGTGCTTAATTGCAGTTGCTTGTCGTCGCAGAGAATCCTGAACTTGTTTTTTAAACTCTGCCGGATTTTTTACCATCAAATCATTCGCTTCATCGAATCCAAGAGAAGCAGGGTAATATCCACCGGCCCATGGATTATGAAGTGATGTCTGGTCGGAACCTAAATCGACATTGATCTCATCGAAGGCAAAGCGCTCCCATACATCTACAATGTTACCTTGGTAGGCAATCGAAACCGCCTCCTTCTTTCGTTTAGCATCCGCTACTTTCTTTACAAGTTCATCCAGATTATCGGTAAGTTCGTCAACCCATCCTTGTTGAAATCTTTTCTGCGCTGCCTTGGGATTTACTTCTGCTATAACGGTAATGCATCCCGCTATCTTTCCTGCTTTCGGCTGAGCGCCACTCATTCCTCCCAAACCGGATGACAGAAAAAGTTTTCCCTCCAAACCTTCACCTCGCTTTGAAATTTTTCTTCCGGCATTGAGTAGCGTAATGTTCGTGCCATGAACAATTCCCTGAGGTCCAATATACATATATGAACCTGCTGTCATTTGTCCGTACTGCGTTACGCCAAGTGCATTAAATTTTTCCCAGTCATCAGACTTTGAATAATTCGGGATCATCATACCATTTGTAACAACAACACGAGGAGCATCTTTTGAAGAAGGGAACACTCCCATTGGATGACCTGAATACATGTGAAGTGTCTGCTCATCCTTCATCGTTGCGAGATACTTCATTGTAAGGAGATACTGCGCCCAGTTTTGAAACACTGCGCCATTACCTCCATACGTAATAAGCTCATGCGGATGTTGTGCAACAGCCGGGTCCAGATTATTCTGGATCATCATCATAACCGCACCGGCTTGTAAAGTATGATATGGATATTCCCGCAAAGGGCGCGCATACATATCATACTCGGGACGGAAACGATACATATAGATGCGGCCAAACTTTATAAACTCGTCATAAAATTCCTGTGCGAGAATCGCATGGTGCTTCGGATGAAAATAGCGGAGAGCATTTTTTAGCGCCAGCTTCTTTTCTTCAACCGAAAGAATGCTTTTGCGCTGTGGCGCGTGATTGATGGAAGAATCATATTCTTTAGGTTCCGGTAATTGATCGGGTATACCCTGTAATATTTCTTCCTGAAATGATAATGTTGTTTTTATCATGCTAACATTTCTTCAAAATTGCTGTTGCTAAAATTTTCTTTGGTGAATTTATATCCAACCTCATAGATTTCTTTGGATTTACCAATATCGAATACAGTGTATTTATCAAGTCCCGGCGGTTCTATTACGATGTCGCACAATTGCTTGCTGCTCCAGGTAATAGCGCCAATTGCCATGAGCAAACTTCGTTCAATAACCGCCCTGGAACTAGTCGCATCAAAATTATGAGAAACAAGATTGCAATGAGACCCGATGACAAAATCACAACGTTCGCCAAGAGGCAACGAAGGAAGGTTATCGAGAATACCTCCATCAACGTAAAGACTGCCATTCAATGGCATAGGATAGAATATTCCCGGAATGCTACACGAGGCTAACACAGCCGGGACAAGTTCACCCTCATGAAAATAATGTATCTCTCCTTTTTTTATATCAGTAGCTGCTGCTGTGAATGGCAGCTTAAGCTTTGCAAAATCATTTTCTGGAAGATATTTATGCAATAATTCTTTTAGTCCATCCATCTTTAACCATCCACCCACACCCCATGCTGGCCGAACAGATTTATAAAGAGACACATGCTGAACAATTTCAAAAATTTCTTTCGGCGAGTAACCATGTGCATACAATGCACCTACGATAGAACCCGCACTTGTACCAGATATTTCATAGAATTCAAGACCTAATTCTCCCAGCGCCTGCAACACACCAATATGCGCCACACCCCTCGCCCCTCCTCCCGATAATGCCAACCCTATCTTTTTCATTCTACTGTCTTCATCTTTTTATCCTGTAAATCCTGCTAATCCTACAAATCCTGTTAAAGACTATCCAACTTAAACACCCTCTCCAATCTAATCCCTTTTTCAGTATGCTTCACCGTCGCACATTCATTCACCGGGTCATGCTCAAAAAACAACACGTAGTTTTTGTCCGCCGCTTCTTTCAGAAACACTTCTTTCTCCTGCATTGTTATTAATGGCCTGGTATCATAACCCATTACATACGGCAATGGTATATGACTCGCTGAAGGTATCAAATCAGCCACAAAACAAACCGTTGTTCCTTTATACGGAATCATCGGGATCATCATTTTATCAGTGTGACCTGATGCATAAAAAACATCAAATTGCGGAAAGGGAGACTTCTCTTTCTCGGCGATCATATTAAGATGACCGCTCTCCTGCATAGGGTAAATATTTTCTCTCAAAAAGCTTGCCTTCTCCCGGGGATTTGGTTCTGTGGCCCATTTCCAATGATCCGGGTTTGACCAATATTTAGCGTTAGGGAAAGTAAGTTCATACTTATCGCCAGATTTTTTTACCCCACCACCGCAATGGTCAAAGTGAAGATGGGTCAGGAACATGTCTGTAATATCAGTTTCTGAAAAACCTGCGCGATGAATTGATTTTATCAATGAATCATC
>JANYDR010000299.1 GCA_025363495.1 Cyclobacteriaceae bacterium
CTTTGACACAGTTTATTTTACAGCCTCTTCATTTCCTATGGCCCCATCAACTCAACGGTAATCAGTAACGAAGCATGAATCTTAGAGTCCCGAACACTCTGCTTTGCGCTTTCAGCTTTACACTTTCAGCTCCTACGCTATTCCCACAATTCTCTTCACCTTATCTCTTATCATCCTTAATTGAAAACTCTGAGTCATTTCCGGTTCTTTTAACGCTCCACTAAAGGGCTCGCCCATCTTCAAATAATACTTATACAGAGTGGATATCGACATGTTCCACTTTTCAAGGAATTGTCTGTTGGCGTTGTTTCTTTTTATTCGTGCCGTTGTCTTTGAGCCAAAGTGATACACGCGGGAACTACTAACTCCTTTATAATAGCGAACTCCTGCATGCCAGAGCTTCATCATCATATCGGGATCGGAGCCCATGCCAGGTGAAAACTCAGTGCTTAATCCACCGATAAGATTCCATAGCGTGCGTGGGAGTACTAACGGATACCAGTTGCTGCCGCTCCAGTCGCTGAATGGAATCTTATCATACTCCGCAAGAAATTTTTGTTCATCGAAGCTTTGAACGGTCTTACCAAAATCGTGAGGAGCTATCGCGCACGAATTCCGCGAAAGCGTATGCTCGATCATCGTCCCTGAGATGCAAAAATAAGAAGACCCGGCTTTTTGTATTTCTTCTATTAAAGCGCTATCCCAACCAGCAGCGAAATAAAAATCATCATCCGACAATAAGAGGTATTCCGATAATGCCAATGACGAAGGCCCATTGAATCCGTAGCAAACACCGGCGTTGGTATCCGAATGTGTATAGTCTAACTGTTGGGATTTTATCCATTCAAGTGTTCCGTCACTTCCTTCGTTTACATGTATAATAATTTGATGGTGAAACTTTGAATTCTTTCGAATGCTATCGACACAACACTTTAAATACGGTAGATTATTCCAAGAAGGAATAAGAATAGAAAAAACTGGTTTCTCATTCTTCTCAACCGGATGGAATGTAATGCGGGGTGTCATGCCTTTTGTTTTGTCAACCGATAGTATCCACGATTCACGAGGTAAATTCCCGAAACGGTGATCAATATCGCTATCGCAATTTTACCATTTAATTTTTCAGATAACACCAAGGACCCCAGAATTACTGCCACGAGAGGATTAATATATGAGTACATTGAGGCAATCGTCAGTGGAAGCTGGGAAAGTGTGTACGAATACATAGCCTGGGCCGCAACCGAACCGATCAGCACCAGGTAGATGAGTGGATAGATTGTGTCGGTTGACCAACTCATCACAGAATAGTTATCAAAAATTAAACTTATGGGAAGGCAAAATAATCCGCCAAAAAACATTTGAAGTCCGGCATTTAAAAATGGATTTACATTCTGATTGGATTTTTTCATCATGAAGCTTGCCGTCGCCCACGCCATGGTGGAAATAAATACAAGCACTATTCCCGTAAAATATTTTGGATCTGAAAAATCAGCAAGGTGTTCACTGAATACCATCATAATTCCGAATATGCCGGCAATCACTCCGACGATAATCATAAGGTTTGGTAATTCAGTTCTGTTAACGCTCAGGTTTATCACAATAACCCATACCGGCATGGCTGAACAAATAATGGCTGATACACTGCTCGGCACATACATCGACGCCCATGAAACTAATCCATTGCCCAATGTGATTAACAGAAATCCCCCAATTACCTGCCTTAAAATATGATTTCGCGATGGCCACTGTATCCTCAGCACAAAGACTAAGTATCCTGTAAGGAGTAGCCCGGCGGTCGTTTGACGAAGAAACGTGAACAGAAAGGGTGGAAAACTTCGAACGCCCATTCGCAATGCAAGAAAGGTTGATCCCCATATCAGGCAGATACCCGCAAGGCAACAGTAGGCAATAAATATTTTTCGTTTGATAGGACTTCGAATTTGGGCGCAAAGTAACTGCTTTTAATTTGCTGATGAGGGCACAGTTCAGTTTAAGTTTTTAACACCTTAACTTGATTTTACTCTGTCTCGCTCCAATTTCTCCAACCATCACTTTCCGCAGCTGTATTTTTAACTATTGAATCTTAACTTGTTATTAGAATGAAAAAATTCGCAATCATTGGTGGTGGAATCGGAGGATTGACGTTGGCTATTGCGATGCAACGCAAAGGAATGAATGTAAAGGTTTATGAAAGTGCTCCACGATTCAAGCCGCTTGGAGCCGGAATCGCTCTTGCCGCTAATGCAATGAAAGCCTTTGTGGAAATTGGAATTGTAGAAGAAATAGTGCGGGCCGGGAAGAAAATAAAAGGAATGTTTATTAAAGATGTTTCCGGTAAAATCATCACGTTCACGGATGCGGAACAGCTTACCAAACAATTCGGAGTGATAAATAATTTCACCATTCACCGGGCTGACTTGCATGAAGTATTGTCTTGCTTATTGCAACCCGCTACGATTGAATTTGGAAAAATGTGTGTCGATGTTAATCAAAACGCAGGCGGAGTTACGATTCATTTTAGCAATGGAAATACGGCTGAAGCCGACTACCTGATTGCTTGCGATGGAATTCATTCTCCAATTCGAAAAAAACTTTTACCGGGAAGTTTACCGCGTTATGCCGGCTATACGTGTTGGCGGGCAATAGTTGATAACGTACCAGAAGGATTCAATTCGGATGAGACTACCGAGAGCTGGGGCTCCGGCCGCCGCTTTGGAGTAGTGCCTTTAAGTAATAATCGTGTTTATTGGTTTGCAACCCTGAATGCAAAAGCCAGTGATCCAAAAATGCGCGATGCTACTACAAAAGACTTGTTGGAGTATTTTGGCGATTTTCACTTTCCTGTCCCCGATCTTTTGGAAAGAACCAATCAGGAACAACTTATCTGGAGTGACATCATCGATATCAAACCTATCAAACAATTTGCCTTTGGAAGAATTGTGCTGATGGGTGATGCTGCTCACGCGACTACACCCAACATGGGACAAGGCGCCTGCATGGCAATAGAAGATGCTGCTACGTTAGCAAATGGCCTGATTAAGTATTCACCTGAAGAAGCGTTCAAAAAATTTGAAGTGCATAGAATTAAGCGGACTACTAATATTGTCAGACAATCGTGGAGTATTGGCAAAATTGCACAACTTGAAAATCCGATTCTCTCATCATTGCGTAACGGGGCCTTCAGAAAGATGCCCAAACGTGTGATTGATAAACAGGCAGAGTCGCTTTATAATGTTTCGTTCAGCTATTAATATGAAAATATCACGCATTCTCAAGACGAACGCGATTATTCTTCTGGCAACATTTGTAGGCTATCTGGTAAGACTGGCTTCGGGTCAGTTTGACTCTGAATTTAATTTAATTCTCTTCGTCACTTCATTTATAGTAATTACGATTACATGGGAATTATTTAGAAATCTTAATATTCAGTTAAATAAGTTCATCCCTTTTGAAAAGGGGATAACCCAAAGAATAGTGATTCAGTTAGTCAGCGGGGCATTGATTGCCGTGATGGTCCGCTTTACCGTTTACGCTTTGGGTGAGCCTTATCTGCCGATGAAACTAGATAGCATGTTTCTGGCTTCAACCTGGGTTCTGTACATTCTTGCAGCCACCGCCATAAATTCAATTTTCATTACACGCTATTTTATTGATCGTTGGAAGGACTCCCTGGTAATGACCGAGCGTCTTGAAAAAGAAAAAGCCCTCGTACAATTTGATAATCTGAAGAACCAGCTAAATCCTCATTTTTTATTCAATGCTCTTACGTCACTTAATAGCTTAATTTCGGAAAATCCAACCCTGGCATCCGAGTTCCTTCAGCAATTGTCAAGGGTTTATCGGTATGTTTTACAAAACAAGGATAAGAATTTTGTGAGTGTGGGAACGGAACTGGATTTCATCAGTAACTATGTTTTTTTGATGGAGACAAGGTTTGGCAGCGCTCTTAAAATTAATATTGGTATCCCCGATCTGTTCAGGGAAAAAGCAATCGTACCCGTCACTTTACAGATATTAATTGAGAATGCATTGAAGCATAACATTGTTGATGCGCAAAGGCCATTGACAATAGATATTTATATTGTAGAGGATTATTTGATTGTTGGCAATAACCTTCAGCTTCGCAAGGTCGTTGAAACGTCGAATAAGCAGGGATTGGATAATCTTAAATCATTGTATAAGTTTCTTACAGATAGACCGATTGAGGTTGAGCGGGATGAACAACGTTTTAGTGTGAGGATACCGTTACTTTGATTGTAATGTAAAATGCTAGCCACAGATGACACAGATTAACACAGACAAATACAATGATTTTCAGCCTCGATCTGAATTTGCGCGGATAAGCATTGAACCCTCAAGTAGTCTGTGAAAATCTGTGTCATCTGTGGCTAAAATAAATCTTATTATAGAATCAATCAATTTATGAAAGTCCTCCTCATCGAAGACGAACCTTTAGTAGCCAAAGACCTCGAAACCCAGCTTCGCAAAATCGAACCTGATGTTCAGATCGCAGGCCCTCTTGCAAGTGTGCAATCAAGCAGGAAGTGGTTTCAGGAGAATCCATTGCCGGACCTGATCCTGTCCGACATTCAACTTTCTGATGGTATCAGCTTCGAAGTATTTGAAACCCTTCATCTCAATTGCCCAATTATTTTTACGACGGCCTATGATGAATATGCCGTACGCGCATTCAAGCTTAATAGTATTGATTACTTGTTAAAGCCGGTTGATCCCAAAGAACTTGCTGCTGCCTTAAAGAAATACAAGTCAATGACGGTTGAGAATACCCTGACTGAT
>JANYDR010000307.1 GCA_025363495.1 Cyclobacteriaceae bacterium
GTCCCAAGGGTTGGGCTGTTCGCCCATTAAAGTGGCACGCGAGCTGGGTTCAGAACGTCGTGAGACAGTTCGGTCCCTATCTGTGATGGGCGTAGGAAGTTTGAGAGGCTCTGATTTTAGTACGAGAGGACCGAATTGGACTAACCTCTGGTGTACCGGTTGTGGTGTCAGCTGCATTGCCGGGTAGCCACGTTGGGACGGGATAAGCGCTGAAAGCATCTAAGCGCGAACCCCACCTCGAGATGAGACTTCCATTAAGGGACGTCAGAGACTATGACGTTGATAGGCTATAGGTGTAAAGTCAGAGATGACAAAGCCGAGTAGTACTAATTACCCGAACGCTTCACCCTGAAGAACACTTACGTGTCTTCAGGGCAAAAACCCCTGAAGGGACTTTATGTCTCCTTCAGGGGACGCAAGTCCACTATGTGCTTGCTCATTTTACTCTTTCATCAAGTAATGTCAACGATATTGAAACAGGATGGTAGGCTTTGGAAGATTAAACAGGATGAAATACATCTATCACTGAAATCAAAAATCCCTACTCCTGAAATAGTGAACGGAAAGCGACCCGGTCAGCAGACACTTTGCCTACTGCCTTTGCCTACTGTTAACTACTGGAATACTAAGACCCGCCTTCGCTAAAGCTTCGGCGGGCAAGCATTAAGGTGACTATTGCGGTGGGGACCACCTCTTCCCATTCCGAACAGAGTCGTTAAGACCACCCGCGCTGATGGTACTGGAGTAACATCCGGGAGAGTAAGTCGTTGCCTGACTTTTATATTTAAAACCCCATTGATTTTAAATCGTGGGGTTTTTTTATGCATTATTGTCAATCATGAAATCAATAACACGTTCATAATCGCCGGAAGATTCATGATACATTATCTTTTTCGGATAGCAGGGCAGATATACGGAAAATGCCTGTTTGCTTTAATAATTCTCTTACCAGTTTACTCTGCTCTTAATGCACAATTTACAGATAAAGGATTTAATCACGAACTCTCACTCGTGGTGGATAATGATTACCCATACATGACTGATCAGTATTACACTGCGGGACAAGACCTTCACTATCGCTCTCTTATAAATTCAAGGATACCCATTTTTCATAACAATGATTCTTCTAAAACCATCTTCTCATTTCATTATGGTAATAAAGTATTCACTCCAAAAAATGTCGATGTCGATGATATAAAATTAATGGATCGACCTTATTGCGGTTGGAATTTTGTCAGCTTGGACCTTTTGAATTTCAGAAGAAAAAATTCAGGTAATTTTTTTATGCTTCAGGTTGGCCTCGTGGGAAAACAATCCGGAATGGGACAACTTCAGTTATGGCTTCATCAGCAAATAGGTCTTTATTCAATTTATGGATGGGACTCCCAAATACGCAATGAGGTTGTCGTCAATACCAGCGTTACTCACACACAAGGGTTTCAATTAAGAAAAAAAATTGAACTGATCTCATCGAGCGGAGCCTGGCTGGGCACCGGTTCAAATAAAATTTCAGAAGAAGTTACGCTGCGTTTTTTCAGGTTTAATCCGCTGAGCGAATCTTCATTTATGAATGCCAATGTATCCAATGAAAAATACACAAGCCGCAAACGGGAATTTTTCTTTTTTGCTTCCCTTGAAGGAAATTACGTGCTCTCCAATATTTTTTTAGAAGGAAGTTTATTTAATAATCCAAGTCCTTTCACAACGCCTATCAATCCATGGGTACTGGCACGAAAATTTGGGGTACAATTCTCAAGCAAAAGAATTTCGGTCACCTTTTCCATCACTCACCTTAGTCGGGAAAATTACATAGCAAGTACTCAAAATTATGCGAGCGCAAGTTTCGCGTACAGATTCTAATCCAGTTATATTATTACTTTCTGCTTTTTTCAAAAGCATCCCACATATCATCAGTGATTTGGTCGAGGTGACTAAACTCACCTCCATTTTTCAGCCATTCACCTCCATCAATTGTCACTACCTCGCCATTGACGTAGGCTGAATAGTCAGACAAAAGATAGGCAGCGAGATTAGCCAACTCCTGATGTTCCCCAACTCTTTTCAA
>JANYDR010000358.1 GCA_025363495.1 Cyclobacteriaceae bacterium
TACAAGAGCCAATGGTCAATCCAGAATTGAATCAGACACACTGCAAATTGCTTTCAACAAAACGTCCAGCGTGGTATTTCCGGCAGTTATCAAATCAGTAGATAAGGGAAGTCGTGATATCCTTGCGCAAAAAGCTAAGGGGGTCGGGAATGTACTGCAATTAAAAGCTGGACGAGAGAAATTTCCTGAAACCAATCTTACTGTTATCACCGCTGACGGAATCCTGCATCATTTCACTGTGAATTATTCCGAACAACCAACCAGTCTCACGATTGACATATCAACTCTGAGTTCACCAGCGAAAGCTTCGATGATCTTCCAAACCGAACTAACAGAAACGGATATGGAAAACTACTCTTCAGGGATCGTCCAGGCCAAGCGAAGGATTCGATTTGTCAACGAGGGCAGAGACAAGATAAACTTATCGCTGCGTGGTATCTACATTAAAGGTGATGTGATGTTTTTTCAGTTCAAGGCTGCCAACCACTCGAATATTGACTACGATGTAGAGCTTTTCAAATTCTATGTCCGGGATAAGGCAAGGATAAAAAGGACTGCATCTCAAGAGGTCGAAGTGAAGCCGATTTATGTCTATGGTAATGACAGGCGGATAATAGGTAAGACATCAACTGACCTTGTTTACGTGCTCCCAAAATTTACCATTCCTGAATCGAAATACCTGGATGTGGAAATGTTTGAGCAGAACGGAGGAAGGAACATTGAAATGAATATCAAGAACAAGACCATCGTTAATGCCCGGTTACTTCCTTGACGATGGAGTCAGATTTGGATCCATATTATAAACTATTAAACAAAACTTTTATGAATGCTAAGAATCTCGAATTTTTGAAAGACGGTCTCAAGTACATGGGCTTTGGAGATAAGCTTAATGCTGACCTTGAGGCAAGGATCAATGAACAGCCTGCTGAGTTCAAACTCACTTTGCAGGGTGAATTCAAAAGAGACGGAGTCACCGATAAAGTGGATTACCGGCTGGATTTTAAGAAGTCGGATCAGACTGACATGTACTTCTTCAATCGCTATCATGCCACCCTGAAGAATGAAGACCAAGCACAGGAGAAGGCACAGACGTTTTACGTGACCAAGAATTCCGGGATCACTGCCAAGGAAGCGTACAACCTTCTAAGTGGTCGCTCGGTGAACAAGGACCTTACCAACAAGGAAGGACAGCCTTTCAATGCCTGGCTGCAACTTGACTTCAAGGAAAAAGACAAGAATGAAAATTTCAAAGTAAAGCAATACCATCAAGGCTATGGCTACGAGCTGGAGGCCGTATTAAACAAGTATCCCATCAAGGAATTGTCCAACGATGAGGAAAAAGTCAAGTTGATGAAGTCCCTGGAGAAAGGCAACCAGCACCCGGTGACATTCCTGAAGGACGGCAAGGAGGAAAAAATGCACATCGAGGCCAATCCGCAGTTCAAGTCCCTGAATCTCTATGATGGGAAAATGCAGAAGGTCTTCCAGGGGATTGAGAAGAAGGAAGTCAAGCAGGAGCCTGAGAAGTCAAAGGAGAAGAAGGAAACGCAGAAGCAGGATGTTGATGAGGAGGGTGAGGGGAAGAAGGAGAAGAAGTCGAGGAAGGGAAAGGGAGTCGGCGTCTAGGAATGCCCTGCAGAATTTTGAAGACCTGCCTGAGTAAGGCAGGTCTTTTTTCTTGTATGGGATCATCAGAGGCCCTTAACAAGGTTTTCTATTAAGGTTTCAAAACTTACCTTAGATGGAATTTCTCGTAGAAGTAACCCTTCAATTCATGGATAAGATTTCTTTCCTTCTGGGAGCAGGCTTTTCCAGACCAGCCGGCTATCCTACTGCATGGGATTTAAAGGAGAAAATTACGAAACTCAGAGAAACTGACTTCTATGTTGATCAGAGTGGCTCTGTTGTTCTCGAATTCAACCAAGTTGATCCATGTGATTACACATCTTATTGTAGCTACAAACTATTGCTCCTAGACCTCATTGATAGCTATGCGAAACTAGTGCAATTTGACTACGAAAGGTTCTTTGATTTTTTGCGGAATCAAAAGAAATCCAGATACGGAATTCTGCCTTTAGCTTTCAGATTTCATTATAAAAAGAAGCATCATATTGATTATGACTATGGGACAACTATGATGCACCTTCTAAATATTTTCAATCAAATCATCACTCAACTAATTGTTGACTCCGACGGTAACAATGCTTACGGGGATGAAGTACTAAAGAAGCCAAACGCCGATCACTACACTCAATTTCTTAATCTTTTGGAGGAACTGGGAAAGGAAAACATCATCCACCTTCACACGCTTAATCATGATCTGCTGATTAATAAACTTCTAAATTCAGAATGGATAAATGGCGAATGGACGGACGGTTTTATTCTCAATGAGTCTCCGTTCTATGGCAACGACGGAAGTAAGGATATTCAATTGGAGCAGTTTTCCAACCTATATGATGCAAAGTATAATTTGTACAAACTTCATGGAGGGCTAGACTTTATTCCATACCGAAAAAAGAATGGCACCTTAGACAACTACATAAAAATTAAACCTACAATTCATATTACAAGTCTCTACAAGAAGTCGACAGATGCGGAGGATGAACCAAACGACATAACACACTACCATACTGATTTTCTAACAGGCTCAAACTCAAAAATTATTAGATACAAAGACCCAATATATTTTGAAAATGTATTCAAGAGATTTGAAAGTAATCTGAAAGCGTCAAAAGTGTTAATTATTATTGGATATGGGTGCAACGATTCTGAGATCAACAAGATACTGATTTCATGGAGTCAACGGAGCAAGATATACATCGTAAGCCCGAGACCTAATAAAAATGTCAAGAGGCTGGCCTCGAAACTAAAGGCCATTATCATTGACAAGAAAACGGAAGAATTGTCCTTGACTGATTTTTGAGTAGCTGAGAGCCTGCCCGTTGCTAAACGGAATTGTCAGCCCTGAATCTCGTTATTATCTCTT
Source organism: Cyclobacteriaceae bacterium (assembly GCA_025363495.1). GTDB lineage: Bacteria > Bacteroidota > Bacteroidia > Cytophagales > Cyclobacteriaceae > ELB16-189. Next base: position 2,987 of record JANYDR010000358.1, read on the forward strand.
TGAAAAGCCCCCCTGCTGCCAGGAGCGTTAATGAGTTTGCAAGTGGAAACCGACTTGCAGCGATCACCAGATTGTTGCTGTTTGAATACTGAGATGAGGGGTCCTGACAATTATATGTCAGATATACGGGCCAGCAGCCGGAATTTGTTATGAAAATAGCTTCTGCCAACAAATGAAGATTTCGACTCATGCAACAAATCAGCTTTAGCCATAGAGTTTGGGCCTGTTTTAGTCAAATCGCGCGCAATTTCGGTGTTCCTTGAACTTAACTTAAGTATTTCCGTTCTTTGTACTACTTAATATTGTGCGAAAGCTCACTTCCATATTAGCAACCATTGTAATTCTTGTTACCTCTACAGGGACAACCGTTGCTTTCCATTACTGTGGTAAGTCCCTTCAGGATGTCGCGGTATTCGGAAAGGCAAAACCGTGTTGTGCAGGTATGGAAATGCCAGTTGGATGCTGCCACGATGAGAAAGTGGAAATCAAATCAGATGATTTCAATGCAGCGCATCAAATTGCCAATATCGGTTTTGTTCCTTACTTGATTTGTGAAATTTCTTTTCCGGTCCTCGACTTCTCATTTCATTTCCAGAATTCACAGTCCAATTTTTTAACTCACCTCGATACAAGCCATCCACCAAATGGGCCTGGCATCGTTATTCTCGTTCAGTCTTTCCTGATCTGATTTCTTAGCTGTCAAAGTCTCAGTCGGTCAATTCCTTGACCCGAATGACGCTTTTGTTCTGTCTATGAGCATTTAATGTGCTCAGAAATTACAATGACTTTTCAGCTATGATTCAAAACTTAATTTCTTTATCACTTCGTAATAAATTCTTCGTGCTGGTAATTGCAGCCGGATTATTTGGGTGGGGTATCTATTCCGTTCAGATCAATAAAATCGACGCTATTCCAGACCTCTCGGAAAACCAGGTGATCGTCTTCACGGAGTGGATGGGACGAAGTCCCCAGATCATGGAAGACCAGATCACTTACCCGTTGATCACCAATCTGCAGGGACTTCCAAAAGTGAAGTATGTTCGGGGGGCTTCCATGTTTGGAATGAGTTTCATCTATGTCATTTTTAACGATGATGTAGATATTTATTGGGCCCGACAACGTGTATTGGAAAGATTGAGTTCTGCAACAGGTTCGCTCCCTTCTGGTGTTACTCCTACCCTTGGTCCTGATGGGACCGGCGTGGGCCACATCCTTTGGTATACCCTTGATGCACCTGAAATGGACCTTGGAGAACAACGCGCCATCCAGGATTGGTATGTGAAATTTGCTTTGCAAAATGTTCCGGGCGTAAGTGAGGTGGCATCGTTCGGAGGATTTGAAAAACAGTATCAAGTTACGGTCGATCCAAACAAACTGACCTACTATGGTTTGTCTGTACCGGAAGTAATTCAATCCATCCGCAACAACAACAATGAAGCAGGCGGACGCAAATTCGAACTCAGTGACATTGGTTATATCATCAAAACCACCGGCTATCTCAATTCGATCGAAGACATTGAAAGAATATCTGTAAAGACAGAGAATGCCACGCCAGTACGCATCAAAGATATTGCCACCGTCCAGATGACAGGAGAAACGCGCTTAGGCATTTTCGATTTGAATGGTGAAGGTGAAGTTGTCGGTGGCATTATTGTGATGCGCTATGGAGAGAATGCTGATGAGGTGATCCATCATGTAAAGAAGAAAATGGATGAAGTGGCTAAAGGTTTTCCGCAGGGTATGAAATTCAATATTGTCTACGACCGGAGTGGCCTGATCGAGGAATCCATTTCTTCCATTAAGGAAACACTTATTGAAGAGATGATTGTAGTTTCCCTGGTAGTGATCCTGTTTTTATTTCACTGGCGGAGTGCTATTAGTATTATCATTCAGATACCGATCACAATTGCAACGAGCTTTATCCTTTTAAATGCCTTTAACATTTCATCAAACATAATGTCCCTTACAGGGATTGCTTTGGCAATCGGAGTGATCGTAGATAATGGCATAATCATGGCTGAAAATTCTTATCGGAATCTGGCCATCCGGCAGGAGGAACTGAACAAACAAATAAATCCGTAAGACAATGCTCAAACGAATTTTCAATAAGAAGAAGGACTACGTTGAAATTCCCGCTGAAGAGCGGGAAGCCATCATCGAAAAATCCAGCAAGCAGGTCTCCCGCGGAGTGTTCTATTCGACCATTATCATTATCACGTCTTTCCTGCCGGTTTTTATGCTCACTGGACAAGAGGGTAAACTATTTCACCCATTGGCATACACCAAAACATTTATCCTGATCGTAGATGCTTTTTTGGTAATCACGCTTGCGCCAGTGATGATTTCGCTCTTCATGCGAGGGAAATTCAAAAATGAAAAGGCCAATCCACTTACACGCGGCCTGGAGAGTATTTACGAGCCCATTATCAGGGTTTGCATGAAATGGCGGAAGACCACGATAGGCATTAATCTGCTGGCTTTGGCGGTCAGTATTCCATTAATGATCAGTCTGGGAAGTGAATTCATGCCGCCATTGGACGAACAGTCTATTTTATTTATGCCCGTAACCTTACCTGATGTTTCTAATTCGGAAATCAAACGGATACTTCAGGTTCAGGATAAGATCATAAAGTCTGTTCCTGAAGTTGAAAAAGTATTGGGCAAAGCAGGAAGGGCGAGTACACCAACCGACAATTCACCAATCAGCATGATCGAAACAATTATCATGCTCAAACCAAAGTCTGAATGGCGTGAAGGCATTACAAAGAAGGACATAGTGAATGAACTGGATTCAAAACTTCAAATCCCTGGCGTGGTCAACGGATGGACGCAACCTATCATTAACCGGATCAACATGCTGGCCACTGGTATCCGCACAGATGTTGGTGTGAAAATTCATGGCCAAAATCTGGATACGATCTATGCCGTATCAGAGCAAGTTAAAAAACTGATGGAGGGCATTCCAGGAGTGAAAGACTTGTATGTCGAGCCAATCACAGGAGGGAAATATTTGGTGATAGACATTGACCGTGAGAAAATCGGTCGATATAACTTAAGCATTCAGGATGTGAACATGATCGTGGAAACTGCTATCGGAGGAACACCTTTGGCGAATACCATCGAGGGTCGTCAGCGTTTTTCTATCAATGTCAGGTTACCTCAAGACTATCGGAACAGCATTGACCGCATCAAAAGGATTCCAATCAAGACATCATCCTTTGGTACTATCCCATTATCAGCGGTTGCCGAAGTAAGGTTTGAAAACGGACCGCCCATGATCTCTTCGGATAATGCAATGCTTCGCGGCGCTGTACTCTTCAATGTCCGTGACCGTGATTTGGGCAGCACGGTGAGTGAGGCCACAGAGAAAGTCAATACTGAATTGACGGGCTTGCCAAATGGCTATTACATTGAATGGAGCGGCCAATATGAAAATCTTATCCGAGGCAAGCGCACGTTGGCAATCATTGCCCCTGTTGTGTTCGTCATCATTTTCCTTTCACTCTACCTGGCTTTCCAGTCGATCCGGGAGGCATTCCTGAGTCTTATCACCATTCCATTTGCGCTCATCGGCGGCGCATACATCATCTACTTCTATGGCGTTCACCTGTCTGTGGCCGTGGCGGTAGGCTTCATTGCATTGTTTGGTATCGCTGTGGAGACCGGCGTAGTCATGGTCATTTATTTGAATGATGCCATGCAGCAGCTGATTGCGCAAAAAGGAAATTCCAAGGAGACCATCACTAGCGATGATCTACGTGAATATGTAATAGCAGGAGCCGCCAAACGGCTTCGTCCCAAACTGATGACCGTGTGCGTGGCTTTGTTTGGACTAGTGCCTGTATTGTGGTCAACCGGAGTAGGTAGTGACGTGATGCAACCAATTGTCCTGCCGATGATCGGAGGAGTACTTACTTCATCCACTCATATACTCCTTGTCACTCCGTTGATCTTCCTGATGACCAAAGAATATGAACTGAAAAAATTCGGAAAACTTGAAATCCATGATGTCAAACATTAGAATATCGCTAGTTGCGGTTGCCCTTTCAATTGGCGCTCAAGCCAATGCTCAACAGCACGTTTCATTGGACAGTATTCTTTCTGTTGTGAAAGAAAGAAACCCAATGCTGAAAAGTTATAGCTCACGGGCAGACGCTATGAACGCGTATGCTAAGGGCGCAAGAAGCTGGATGGCCCCGGAAGTAGGTGGTGGCTTGTGGATGCTTCCCTATAAAGCAGTCGATGATCCCCGCGACAAAGGTCAGATCATGCTTTCCGTGCAGCAGAAGTTCACCAACCCCGCAAAACTTCGTGCCAATGAGGGGTATTTGGAATCGAAAGCAGCGATTGAGCAGGCAAGTGAAACGTATGTGTTTAACGAACTCCGCGCACAGGCTAAAACAGCCTATTATCAATGGATAGTGCTGGAGAAAAAGAAAACTGTTCTGAAGGAGAACGAAGATTTGATCGCGCTCATGTTGAAGGTTGCTCAGTTGCGCTATCCCTACAATCAAAGCAAACTTGGAAATATTTATAAAGCAGAAGGCCGCCTGCAAGAAGTACGCAACATGATTCTGATGAATGACAACCAGATCATTCAGAAAAATATCCTGCTAAACCAGTTAATGAATATTCCCCGTGATTTGAGATTCTCAATCGATACAGTCAGTCAGCGCAAAGAATTTATTCTCGCAGAGGCCGACACGGTAATCTTCGCTGAAAACAGGAGTGACATCCGGAGAATTGATAAAAGCATTCAGGCCATGAAACTCAACCAGACATTGGAGAGCTATCAGTCAAAGCCCGACTTCAACTTAAGCTTCAACCACATGATTGCGCGGGGAAACGAAATGCCAAACCAATTCATGTTACTGGGTATGGTGTCTATCCCGATTGCACCCTGGTCTTCCAAAATGTACAAGTCGAACATTCAGGGAATGGGCAAGGAAATCGAGGCGATGAAAAGCGAGAGGGCGGCTATCCTTAATGAACTTCAGGGAATGACCACCAGCATGGCAACTGAGATTGTTACGCTGGGCAAACAAATTGACAATTATGAAAAGCGTATCGTGCCTGCCCTTCGCAAAAATTATGAAACGCTGATGCTGGCTTATGAAGAGAATAAAGAGGAGTTGCCGATCGTGATTGATGCTTGGGAGACGCTTAACATGACACAGATGCAGTATTTAGAAACGGTTCAGAGGTACTATGAAATGATCGTGAGCTATGAAAAACAATTGGAGAAATAAAATGAGAATTCTGACGCTTTTTATATTTCTGTTCATAGTGATAGGTTCTTGTAACCGGAAAGACGAGCAAGCAGGTCATGACCAATACACTTGCCCAATGCATCCAACCATCATCGAAGACAAGCCTGGAACGTGTCCGATTTGCGGGATGGATTTGGTAAGAAAGGGACAGCCGGGGGAAGAGGTAAAAATCACGGCAGAGCTTAACTACCTACTAAAGCCGACAAATGCAATGGTCATCAGCTCTATTAG
>JANYDR010000370.1 GCA_025363495.1 Cyclobacteriaceae bacterium
TTTTGAATCGGAAGCATATAACTATTACCGCAAGTGCCTTGCTACCAATCCTGATTATGAAATAGACTTTTATGCGAGGCTTAACATGGCTCAGGTTGCCCGGCTTGACAACTCCCGCAACCGGCGCGCGATCCGTAAACAGTTTGAAAAAATGCTGGCGGATACAAAGAACCAGGAGTTTAGGGATAAAATTTATTTTGAGTTAGGTGAGTTCGAACGAAAGCAGGGTAATGTGCCGGAAGCAATCGAGCAATATAAATTATCAGCGCATGCTGGTAAGAACAAACGAATCCAGGGCAATGCTTACTTACGTGTTGGTCAACTTTATTTTGATTCACTCAAGCGCTTTTCACTTGCCAAATCTTTTTACGATAGCGCAATTAATTCATTGCCGCCAGAGTTTGAAAATTATGTGGCGATAAAGAAACGTCATGAGGTGTTAGGTGATTTTGTAAAATACGTCGAAACAATTCAATTGCAGGACAGCCTGTTAAGAATGTCGGTGATGGATTCCGCTACTCTCAGAGCAAGCATCGATTCTACCTATGCCGCATTGGAAAAGAAAGATGCCGGTAAGAAAAAGAAACGCAGAAGATCTGAAGGAGCGGGTGGTAGCAATCAGAATAGTAGTTTTTTTCAAACGGAATCCACCAGTACAAATGACTGGTACTTTGGGAATGCCTCCGCGGTCTCCTCCGGACAAAGCGAATTTCAGCGGATTTGGGGCAATATCACACTTGAGGACAATTGGAGAAGGTCTTCAAAAACTACTGTTTCCTCCGATGCCAGCGCCGCAGCCAGTGAGGCAACCGCAAAGGCTGATCAAAATGCAACGGTTTCTGCCGCAAAGGCTCCAAAAGTAAATCTCGCCGAAGCTGCTGCTAACAAAATATTCTCACAGCTCCCCAAAACTGAAGAGCAAAAAAATAAAGCATTGGCGCAAATCGAGGAGGCTTACTTCAAGCTTGGAGATCTTTACTATTTCCAGTTGGCCGAAAAAGACAATGCGGAAGATTCATACGAAAAACTGCTGGAGCGATTTCCTAAATCAAAACTTAAACCAGAAGTACTCTACAAGCTATATCTGATACATAAAGAACTGGGTGATGAGAGGGCTGAAGTACTTGCTCAAAATCTGAAAGATGAATTTCCTAACTCCACCTATACCAAAATACTTCTAAATCCAAACTACCTGAAAGAAACCAGCGTTGCTCAGGAAAAACAAAAAATGATTTACAAAGAAGCGTACGTTGAATTTCAACGAAACAATCTGCGCGGTGCTCAGGAAAAAATAAAACTAGCCAGGGCCGTTGGAGAAACAACTTTTACTCCGCAGCTTGACTTGCTTCAAATTCTTATCACTGGTAAAACTGAAAATGTAACTCAGTACCAATACGAACTGGGAGAATTCATAAAAAAATACCCAGATGTTCCGGCACACATATATGCCGAAACATTGTTAGCAAGCTCTAAAACATTCCTTGAAAAAGAAGAAAGATCAAAAGGCATAAGGTTTGTTGCCTCATTCGATGAACCCCATTACTTCGTGCTGGTTGATCGCTTTCCTGATAATGTAAGCACTGCTGTTGCCACGGCCATCGAGAAATTTAACGCTGACTTTTACAGAAATAAAAAACTTGAAACCAGTAATCTGATCCTCAATGATCAGTATGCCTTGACCTTTGTAAGCATTCTGGCCAACAAAGAAGAAGCCCTTGAATACTTCAACCGCTTTAAAAGCACCATGTCGAATGCTAAACCATTTTCCACCTTAAATTTCCATAACTTTGTAATTACAAAAGATAATTTCAATATCTTCTACCGAAACAAAGCACTCGATGAGTACCTCAGCTTCTTCGACAGACACTATCAAAAAGAAAATCAATAATCTGCTGAATATGCAGCGGCCATGGTTTCAGAAGGCCATTAGGTATTGCTGGATTCTTTTCCTCTGTTTCATTCTTGGCCTACCATTATATGTGTTTTCCGTCGGCATTGACCTTTTCGGGCTTTTTGGAGCTATGCCTAGTCTGGCAGAGGTTGAGAATCCTGAAAACGATCTTTCTTCCGAACTTATTTCTGCAGATGGTGTCTCCCTTGGACGTTACTTCAGATTTAACAGAAGTCAGGTCAATTTTGATGAGTTATCCCCTGATCTTGTAAATACTCTTGTCATATCAGAAGATCATCGGTTTTATCAACATTCAGGATTGGATTTTCCGGCATACCTGCGTGTTGTTTGGGGGCTAATGACATTAAATCCTGCTGGTGGTGGCAGCACGATCACTCAGCAATTGGCAAAGATTCTATACACCCGAAATCCGGATAAATCGTTGGATGGAACAATAGCTAAGCTGGGCCGTTATCCGCAACGCATAGTTCAAAAAACAAAGGAGTGGATCATTTCAGTAAACCTCGAGCGCAACTTCACAAAGGAAGAGATCATCGCTATGTACCTTAATACTGCCGAATTCAGCAGTAATACTTATGGAATAAAAGTAGCCAGCGAAACCTATTTCAATAAGCCACCGGATTCGCTTGACGTAAGAGAATCAGCTTTGCTTGTAGGAATGCTTCAGAATCCATCATTATTTAATCCAATGCGCCATCCTGAAGCGGCCTTTAATAAAAGGAATGAAGTTCTCGCAAAGGTTTATCGCGCCAAATATAAGCTCACAAGCCGTGAGCAATATGATTCTATCATTATCACCGATCTCGGCTTGCGCTTCAGAATTCAAAATCAAAATGAGGGGCTTGCAACTTACTTCCGCACTGTCATTACTACCAAGCTCATGAAGATCTGCTCTGAACGGGGAATTGATTTGTGGAATTCAGGTTTAAAAATTTATACCACGATCGACAGTCGTCTTCAAAAATATGCCGAACAGGCAGTGGCTGAACACATGAAGTTTCTTCAGAAGGAATTCTATAAACAGTGGGATGGCAAAAACCCCTGGGTGGATGATGAGTTTAATGAGATCCCCGGATTCTTGAAACTTCGAATAAAGCAAACGGATGCTTATAAAAACCTGATAGCAAAATATGGAGATAAGTCTGACTCCGTAAATATTATGCTCAATCTTAAAAAGCCGATGACAATTTTCAGTTGGAATGGCGAACGAGATACACTTTTTAGCTCAGTAGATTCACTAGCATATTACAAGCGATTTTTGCAGACCGGTTTGATGTCAATGGATCCTAATACAGGTCACATCAAGGCATGGGTGGGAGGATTCAATTACAAATACTTCAAATTCGATCATGTGCAACAGGCTAAACGTCAGCCCGGATCGACTTTTAAGCCTTTCGTTTATGGACTGGCCATGGAATCCGGATATTCTCCTTGTGAAACAAGACTTGACATTTCACCGAGCTTTGAAATACCAGGCGGTGTATGGTATCCTCAGAACCATGACAACACCAAAGGATCAGGAGAAAAAATGACTCTTCGTCAGGCAATGGCACAATCGGTTAATACCATCACCGCACAAATGATGAAAGCCCTTGGGCCTGCAAACGTGGTTGAATTTGCTCATCGCGTTGGAATTGAAAGTGAACTAGATGCAGTTCCGGCATTATGTCTTGGGGTTAGTGATGTATCTCTTTACGAAATGGTAGGGGCTTATAGCACTTACGTTAACAATGGTATTCATACAGAGCCCTTTTATATCACTCGTATTGAAGACAAAAATGGAAATGTGATTGAAAATTTTGTACCTAAAACACGGCAAGCCATCAATGACCAGACGGCTTATAAGATGATATATATGCTGAGGGGTGGCGTAGAAGAAGAAGGTGGTAGTTCAAGGGGTTTGAGCTATGAGATCAAGAAAGACAACGAAGTTGGTGGAAAAACGGGAACAACTAACAACGCGTCAGATGGCTGGTTCATGGGTGTAACCCACAATCTTGTTACGGGTGTTTGGGTAGGTGGAGATGAGCGTGCCATACACTTTCGCTCGTGGGCATTTGGTCAGGGCAGCAAAAGTGCCAGACCTATCTGGGACAAATATATGCTTAAGACCTATCAGGATCCTGCCGTGGGTATCACAAAAGGCAAGTTCAAACTACCTGCTTCTGGAGTTGATATCTTTACCGACTGTTCTCAATCAGACTCAATTGCGGTTGATTTAAAACCACTGGACATCAATAATTAATTCATGACCGATGCACTGAAAGAAAGAGTTGCATCCTTTCCGGATTCTCCCGGCATCTATCGGTTTTACGATCGGGATGAGATTCTTATTTATGTTGGTAAGGCCAAGAGTCTGAAAAAGCGCGTCACCAGTTATTTCCTTAAACAATCTCAATACAATCGAAAAACTGAAAAATTGGTTTCAGAGATCCGTAAGATCGAGTTCACCCTTGCTAATACGGAGTTTGATGCGCTTTTGCTGGAAAATAATTTCATCAAGCAAAACCAGCCGAAGTATAATATTCTCTTAAAAGATGATAAGACCTTTCCTTACCTGTGCATTTTAAAAGAGAAATTTCCACGCATTATCTATACACGAAAGTACATTCCAAGAAACGGTGAATATTTTGGGCCCTATTCAAGTGTCGTGTCCATGAAAAATGTGCTCGAGCTTGTGCGAAAGCTGTATTCGATACGCACTTGTAATCTGCTTCTTTCTAAAGAAAACATCGAAAAGAAAAAATTTAAAGTGTGCCTTGAATATCACCTGGGGAATTGCAAAGGACCTTGCGAGGGGCTGCAAGAACAGGGGCCTTACTTACAAGAAATAGCTTTGGCAAGAAATATTCTCAAGGGAAATTTAAGTGTGGTTGAGGATTACTTTCAGGAAAAAATGGAACTAGCCTCCCAGACATTGGAATTTGAAAAGGCCGAATACTTCAAGCACAGGATAGACTTACTTGAAAAATTTCAATCTAAGTCTCTTGTGGTAAACAGGAAGCTTACCGACATCGATGTTGTTACCATCACTAGTTCACCCACCGATGCTTTTGTTAATTTTCTTCAGATCAAGGAAGGAGCTATTATTTTCTCCAAGAATGTAGAGGTAAAAAAGAAAATGGAAGAGTCTGACGAGGAAATTCTCACCATTGTTGCTCAGCAGTTACGCATCGAAACCAATAGTGAAAACCCTGTCATCTTCAGCAACATTCCCCTTCTTGTGAAGGATGAAACAATTGAAAATGTCGTTCCTCAGATTGGAGACAAGAAAAAATTAATAGACCTCTCACTAAAGAATGTTCTCTACCTAAAGGCAAAAAAAGAAATATCAAAAGAGGAAGTCAAGATTAAGAACATCGAAGTTCTGAAAGGTCTTCAAAAAGATTTGCAGTTAAAAAAACTTCCAAGGATAATTGAATGCTTTGACAACTCTAATCTTGGAGGAACAGATCCTGTGGCATCAATGGTCCGCTTTGTCGATGGCAAACCAGATAAAAAAGGATATCGCCATTTCAACATTAAAACAGTTGAAGGGCCTGACGATTTTGCCTCAATGAAAGAAATTGTTGGAAGACGGTATCATCGTTTAATAGAAGAGAATACAGAGCTACCCGATCTTATAATAGTAGACGGCGGGAAGGGGCAATTAAGCAGCGCAGTAGAAGCCCTCAATGAACTTCAATTATACGGTCCGATTCCTATAATAGGAATTGCAAAAAGGCTGGAAGAAATATATTATCCAGAAGACCCGCTGCCATTGCACATCAGTAAAAAATCGCAAAGCTTGCTTCTGATCCAATATATCCGTGACGAAGCACACCGCTTTGCAATCAACTTTCATCGTCAAAAGAGAAGTAACAATACAATTTTCTCTGAACTGGAAAACATCCAGGGCATTGGCAAAAAGACCACCGACGTTTTGCTGTCTACATTTAAATCATTCAAAAAAATAAAAGATGCTTCCTTTGAAGAACTTGAAAGAGCTGTTGGTAAATCAAAAGCCGAAATCGTAAAGTCATGGCAACAAAAAAGGGAGAGTTAACAAACTCTCCCTTTTCGTTATATAATTGCACGGATCTTAGTATTCCCAGAGATTGTGCTCTCTTTCCATCATTTTCATTTCTTCCCATTCCGTCGCCCACACAGCTTCTTTATAAGGTCGTCCGTTGGCTTGATAAGTATCCTGTATTCGTTCATTATCGGGATTTTCGACTTGATCAATTGTTCCATGGAAAAGTCTCAAGAGAAATGCGTCTGCGTAATTTTTATTTTCAGCAGCATTGTAACGATTAAACCATATTGCGTCCTTTGGGTGATTCCTGAATATCTTCTCAAGGTCCTTATACTTAAACCACCCAATGGACTTGAATGTCCCGGTGTTCTGATCAAATGCAGAGAATCCCATCGCCAACATATCGTAGTAAAGACGTGACCTTCTTTTATCAAAGATTACATCCTCTTGCAAGGTGATCTTATATATTTCGTTTGGAAGAAATGAAACAGCTTTCCCGGACGTAGTTTCCTGCCATTCATTTGTAGAGGTAGCTGGATTCTTTCCCTTATTATCTACGAGCGCTTCATAATTCTTACCATTTGACGACTTTTTATCGCCCTGATAATAATCCGTTGTAGGGTTCCATTCGTCAAAGTTCTCTCCCGCCTGGGATACCATATCCTTATAAAAAGCCTCTTTTGACTTTTTAGTGGTGAGAGAATCTACTGCGTAGATATCAGCAAGCTCACCTGACCTGACAGCGTTCAGGACAAGTTTGGTTATTTCATTTCCTGTTGCAAAAAAACCTTTGTTTTGTTTTTCCTTAAGGTCAATAATTCTCCATACCCTGACTCTATACAATTGCTCATACGCAGGAATATTCATAAGTGAATTGGGATTCACCTTTCCTTCATCTTCCTGAGCAAAAGACAAGTTGTAAGCTGCGACTAAAGCCAAACCAACTAAAATTCTCTTTGTTATCATATCGTATTTTTTATTGAACAGGGATACCAATGACCCCTCCAACCACAACAACTACTTCCTCTTCTCCGGTAAATGTTCTACGTGATACTGATTTTATATCAATTACTATTCTATCTCCTGGGCGGAACTGTGATCTCCACGCATTCATATCAAGGATCTCAGAAGTAGCATTTATAGTAGCAACACGCTGTGTTCCTCTCGCTAAAATCACCTCCATACTTTTGATACGATACTGGGCATCTTTAGGGACTTCTGCCTTAAAGTTTTCGTCAGCATCAGCGTTGATTCTCAAACCTGTAAAGCCAGCTCCTCTTACACCATTTTTCAAATCAATATCCTTGCCCTGGTTATCTCTTGCAACATAACGTGGCTTTGGAATCGGCTTAACATCAAAATTCTCCGTGCCAATTACCGCACCCCCATTAGAAACCGTAACAGAAACTTTTCTTTCCTTAGGAATGATTGTCACTTTTCCAGGCTTGTCACCTTTTTCAATCGAGGCGCCTTTGGCCGTAAAGCTTGGATTATAGCTTGCAGCCAATGCAGGAACCTCAATGTTAACGAAGTTACCGCAGTTCATATACAAGCTTGGAGCGTTACCATTTGTAATTCTGATGGTTGGCTTTATAACTTCATATTCAATTTTTCTAATAAGTGGAGGCTTTCCAGCTCCCGGACGAATCTCAGCAGTATATGATTGCTTACCTTCACCTGAGGCTGCAAACTCAATGTTGGCCATCTTAATGCTTGTTTCAGCATCCGTAGTCACCGCAAGGGCTGCGCCGTTTCGAAACATCTCAGGTGTAACACCTGATGCGGCACCTGCCATGAACAGTCTACCAGTGTATTTTGCACCAGCCGCCACAATCGAGGGACCGATTACCATTGGCACGACCTTGTCAAACTTGATATTTACGGCATCTGCAACTTTAGCAAGTGAGTCCAACGCCATTGTTTCAAATTCCAAAATTTCTGTTTGCATTTGAGTAATCCCAGCAATGGCAGCCATTGTAGGTGTTCCTTCAAAAGAAAATTCGATAAAGGATTTGTCTCCATGTTCTACTTCACCTTTTTCATTCTTCAATTCAGCGAAATCAACTGCACGTTTGTTAAGCTTGGCGAATTTCATTCCTGAAAGAGCTTCGAGCTTATCATGAAAATTCACAAGACTTCCTTCATAAACTTTTGGCAGCTTGGATTCTTCACCAAGCATTTTCTCTTCAGAGATATTGGTATTCCCAACAAGTTCATCGCCCTTCATCGGCTTACCATCATGCTCTCTGCTAAGAATATCCTTAATAGAGTCCAGCATAGTAATTGTTTTTGACGAAAGAGCCCGCACCTGCTTCGAAGTTTCAATGGCTTTCACAACTTTCTCTTCCTTACTAGTGGAAGCCAAAATTGCAGCCGCTTTTCGCTCATTAGTTGCTACATTCTCGTGAATAAGGTCAACTAACGTCGTATTTAAGATGGCAAACTTTTCGAGTACTGCACTACTAACGTTAAGCGCCAGAAGGGCCGTTAACACCAGGTACATCATACCGATCATTTTTTGCCTTGGGGTTTCTACTCCGCCTGACATAGTTTCTTGTTTTAGATTTTAAATTGAATTCTAACCTTAACCTTCTTATCAGAAATTATTTCACTGAAGAACCTTTCATTGCGGTTAGCATACTTCCGTACACTGTATTCAAGGAGGTAAGGTTGTCAGTCAATTTGCTCAACTCAGTTGTGAATTTTGCGGTGTTTGCTCCAACCGAAGTCAATCCCTGCATCGCGCCGGTAAGTCCTTCATAGAACTTGTTCATGTTCTTCACATGAGAATCAGCGTCTTTCAATTCCATTTCATAAATGGTATTGAGGGCAGAGAGGTTCTTCGTTACCTTTTGAACCTGTGCATGATATTCACCTGTATCTTTAGAAGCATCTGCCATCGCAGAAACAGCCTTCATGGCAGAGCCATATGACTTGTTCATTTCTGAAAGGGATGCAGAAGCTGCCTGAACGTTTTTAGCATAATCGTTTGTCGCTACAGCTGCATTTGAAAGGCTGCTCATTTGTGAAGTCGATGTTGCCAGGTTAGTCAATCCCTTGCCGAGATTATCCAGGAGATTTTGATCAACTTTTGCTGTTTTGAGCATTTCGTCAATCTTTAACAGAGGAGATTCTCCACCTGAAGGACGATTGCTTACGCGAGTTGCCGTTTGATTAGTCGGTCCCTCGAACTCTTCTGACAATTCTGGATAAACTTTTGACCAGTCTAATTCAGGATGCTTTGGTTCGAACGCACTTAGGAAGAAGATTCCAGCTTCCACAGAAAGACCGATCATCAACATCTGGTTAGCTCCAGGTAAGTGAAGAATTTTAAAGAGTGCGCCAATGATTACGACAGCGGCCCCAATTCCATATATTTTGGGCATGATGGTTTCATAAAGCAATTGCATGAATCCGCCTTTTTTCTTTGCCATGGTTAGTTAGAGTTTAAGGTTTAAGGTTTTGTTAGAGTTTTGATAGCACGAGTTAAAG
>JANYDR010000376.1 GCA_025363495.1 Cyclobacteriaceae bacterium
CTTCATTCTTGGCGATGTTGATCTCCTGAAGGACGATGTTCAGCTCCTGGTTGTTTCCTAACGCTGTATCAATAAGAGCATTTAAATATGGATCGGTGAAAAAATCCTTCCATTTAATTTTTGCAGTATTGACAGTGTCCAGTGAATTTTTATAACTAACCGGTGCTGTTTTGTTCTCATCTCTCGGGACTAATGAGGTCGGTATTGTACATGATGCCCCCATGAGGGTAAGACAGCACATTCCTATATACTTAGATACTTTATTAATGATGACCATTGTCTTCTTCTTTAGGCTGGGGAAAATTGTCCATTCTGTGGACTAAGTCTTCGGTTAAAGGATCATGCTCTTCATCTCTGATGAGTTTACGGCCCTCCGCTAGTGTGCCGAAGATGTAATACAAGCCCGGCACTATGATGACTCCAAAAACAGTTCCAAAAAGCATACCTCCGAGCGCGGAGGAACCGATGGTACGATTACCAATGGCACCTGCGCCATGAGCGAAAACCAGGGGAATCAGTCCCGCAATAAAGGCGAATGATGTCATCAGGATCGGACGAAAACGCACCCTTGCACCTTCAATCGCCGCTTCAAAAACGCTTGCTCCTTGTTGTTGTTTCTGAACAGCAAACTCTACGATCAACACAGCATTCTTACCGAGCAAACCTACCAACATCACGAGTCCCACCTGGGCATAAATATCGTTTGCCAGTCCCATGGTCTTGATTAGCATAAAAGATCCGAACACACCCGCAGGTAGGGAAAGGACAACCGCAAATGGTATGATGAAACTTTCGTACTGCGCTGCGAGAACTAAATAAACAAACACCAACACGATAATGAAGATATAGATCGCTTCATTACCGCGTCTTGTTTCATCGTATGAGAGTGCAGCCCAGTCTATGTCAAATCCATTTGGTAAATTTTTTGCAACCTCCTGAACAGCTTTAATTGCCTCACCGCTACTAAAGCCTCTTGAAGGACCGCCGCGAATAGCTGCGGTATTGTACATGTTGTACCTGTTGATTTCATTGGCGCCCTGCTTCTTTGTGATTTTCATAAAAGCGGAAAATGGAACCATCTCACCACGATCATTTTTCACCCAAAGATTCAATACATCGGTAGGAAGCTTCCTGTATTCTGGCGCAGCTTGTACGAACACCTTGAAAAAGCGTTGGTATTTGATAAAGCCAAGCTCATAAGTACTACCTACGAAAATAGAAAGAGTATTCATCGCGTTGCCGATAGTTACTCCTTTTTGCATCGCTAATTCATTATCGATGTCAATCTCATACTGTGGATAGTTGGCGCTGAAAAAGGTAAATAGACCTGTTATCTCTTTGCGTTTTCTCAGTTGCCCCATGAATTCATTCGTTACCCTTTCAAGTTGAAGGTAATCACCACTGTTGGTTTTATCCAGCAACTGTAAAGCAAAACCACCTGCAGCTCCGAATCCGGGGACAGCTGGTGGATCAAAAAACTCAATAGTTGCACCAGGAATGACCTTTGCTTTTTCCTCTAATTCATAAATGATTTCGCTTACAGTATGTTCACGTTCGGACCAGGGTTTCAAGTTAATAAGGCAAGTTCCTGCATTCGATCCCCGTCCTTCGGTGAGCACTTCATAGCCTGCAATGGAAGAAACAGATTTTACACCTTCTACAGAATTAATAACTTCTACCAATTTGTTAGATAAGTCATTCGTCCTTTCCAGCGTCGATCCTGGTGGTGTTTGGATAATGGCGTAAAGCATTCCCTGGTCCTCACTGGGAATAAATCCTGAAGGGAGGTTCTCGGCTATTGCAAATATTCCAAGACCAAACACCACAAATAAGCCTACGGTGACAAGCCTGCGTTTTGCTATCAATCGTAATAGCCATACATACTTATCGGTAACCTTTTCAAAACCTCTGTTAAAGGTGTCAAGGAATCTGTTCAGCCATGTTTTCTTCCTGGGCTGTCCATGAGTATTCTTCAATATCATGGCGCAAAGAACCGGTGTAACCGTAAGTGCCACGATACCTGAAAGAACGATGGACGATGCCATGGTAATAGAAAACTGCCTGTAGAATGTACCCACTGGGCCAGTCATAAATGACACCGGAACAAATACCGACACCATGAGCAGGGTGATTGCGATAATAGCGCCGCTGATTTCACCAATAACTTTTTTTACGGCATTGTAAGGAGAAAGATGTTCTTCCGCCATCTTGGCGTGCACAGCCTCAACGACCACAATTGCATCATCCACCACAATACCAATGGCCAATACAAGTGCAAACAACGTAATCATATTAATAGTAAGCCCGAAAACCTGCATGAAGAAAAAGGCCCCGATCAGTGATATCGGAACAGCCAGTGTAGGGATAAGGGTAGAGCGCCAGTCTCCAAGGAATATAAATACAACAAGCGCAACCAGAATAAAGGCATCTCTCAATGTATGAATTACATTTTCGATTGACGCATCAAGGAAATTTGAAACGTCATAACTGATTTCATAATCCATTCCTGGTGGGAAGGTTTTCTTCAGTTCTTCCAGTTTTTCTTTCACTTTTTCAATCACGGCGCTGGCATTACTACCATACGTCTGCTTCAGCACCATCGCTGCTGAAGGATGACCATTCATGCTGGAATAGATATCATAATACTCACTTCCCAGCACCACCGTTGCAACATCTTTGAGGCGAAGAATTTCTCCTTTGGGATTCGCCTTGAGAATTACATTTTCATATTGTTTAGGATCGTTGAATCTGTCAGTATATGCCAAAACGTATTCAAGGGCCTCTGCACGTTTACTGTCTCCTCTACCGATCCGGCCTGGTTTACCGATGATGCTTTGGCTGCTCAGCGCCTCCATCACTTCATCAGGTGAAATTTTATAAGCGCGCATCCTGTCAGGGTTTAACCACACACGCATGGCATATTGCCGGCTGCCCAATATCCGAACCTGTCCAATACCATTAATACGCTGGAGCTCCGGAACCATGTTAACACCTGCATAGTTGAACAGGAATTTCATGTTAGCATTCTTATCCTCACTATATAGGTTAACATACATAAGCATGCGAGGAATTACGGGTGTGATAATCACACCCTCTCGTTGCACCAGTATTGGTAGCCTGTTCGTTACTTGCTGAACACGGTTGGAGACCTGCACCAATGCCTGATTGATATCCGTGCCGGGATTAAATATGACCTGGATATTTGCTTCTCCCGCACTGGTGGCGTCGGAAGTCATGTATCTCATACCCCAGGCACCGTTGATGGACTGCTCCAACGGAATAATAACAGACTCAGCGAGCGATTTAGCACTGGCTCCTGGGTAAGATGCACTTACCATTACCACCGGAGGAGCGACCTCGGGGAATTGTGACGTGGGCAGCGTCTTAATCGCCAGTCCGCCCACAAATAGAATCACGAGCGATATGACGATGGCTAGTACCGGCCTTTGGATGAATTTACTGAACATTTTCTTCTTACTTTTTTTGAATGATTACCTTATTCAACATATACTTTCAGGTGAGGGATCACGACTTTTGGATCCAGGTATTCGAACTCCTCAATCTTTTCCTTATCCTTCACCTTTCGTATACCTTCCAGTACTATCATTTCATTGTCGGATAACCCTTCTTTGATCATGTAGAGGTCCGGCATTTCTGCTGCAATCACGATTTCCCTTTGATGTATTACTTTGTCCTTATCTACTACAAAAACATATTTTTTTTCCAGGACTTCGAAGGTTGCTTTCTGAGGAATGATGAGAACATTTTTCAGCGGCACAGTCATTTCTACGTTACCAGTTTCGCCATGCCTCAGCAGTCGGTCCGGATTTGGAAATGTAGCCCTGAAGGCAATGTTTCCTGTTTCATTATTAAAGTCTGCTTCGATTGCCTCGACTATTCCGGAATTGTTGAACAGTAGATTATTAGCCATTAACAATTTCACTCTCATCACGCTGTCTTTTTTTGCACTCATTTTATAATTCAGATATTCAGCCTCCGGAACGTTGAAGTAAACCCACATTTTACTATTGTCAGAAAGGGTGGTAAGCAAGTCGCCTTCATCGAGAAGACTTCCCAATCGTACCTGAAAGCGGTCCATAATGCCATCAAATGGAGCCTTGATTTCTGTGAATCCAAGATGAACTTGCGCCAGTGACACTTCGGCTTTTGCCTTGTCAAATTTGGCCTTAGCCAAAGCGAGCTCATTTACTGATACCACGTTGCTGTCGGCAAGCTGTTTTGTATTCAGGTATTCGATCTCAGCAAATTTGGCTTCTGCTTCAGATTTTTGCAGTTCAGCTTTGTACATCAGTGGCATGATCTGAAACATCATTTGTCCTTTTCTGACAAACTTTCCTTCATCAACAAAAATGTTCTGCAGGTAGCCTCTTTCCAGGGCTCTCAGTTCAATATGTTGTATGGCGCGGATTTGGCATACGTAATCCCTGATGACCAACGTGTCTTTCCTTAAAGGACTGGTAACCGTAAATTTGATTCCTTCCTCTTTTTCCTCTGTGTGTGGTCCACAGCTTGCCATGCATATCAATGCACTCAATCCAATGAACGTAAGAATTCTGCTCATAATAGTTTTGCTCTTTAAGACGACGATACGGTTTTTGTTAATATTTTTTAAATGTGTTTTTGTCATGCGGCGGACTTGTCGGTTTTTTAACTTCGAGCTATCAGAACCTGACCGTGAAAAAAAAGAGATGATGAGTAATTGCAACCTTGCCTCATCAGGTTCATAGTCACAACCTGAACACCCGGAATGCTAAATAGGGTAGTCTAAAAAATGAGACCGAAAAATCCCTGCAGAGATATGCGTTTATATGCTGAAAGAAATATCCTTTCAAATGATTGTAAAAAAAAGCAGAATAGGTATTGTCTTTAGAATACTCTTTTAGAGAAATCCTCTCCTCCACCTCTTTTTCAATATAAATATCTTCTATTTCTGTTGTTTTGATAACGAGTGCCTCGCAGCGTTCTGATCCGTTTATTTTTTTTATTGGAGAATAGGAAATGTAGCCTCTATCCAAATGGGCAAACACTTGACTGTATCCTATCAGGAGGAGAATAAACAGGGATACAGGATGTTTAATAAAAGGTCTCAAAACTCAAGTTCGACAGTTACGAAAGAATTTAAAACAATAGTTAATGCCAATAAGGATGCTCAATAAGTCTCTAAGTGGCATTTAAAACGCGAATTAGACACTAGTTTGTTTTACTTTAATATTTATTTTTTTTATCGTATTCATAAATAATATTTATGAACTTATCTTCAACCGATTGCGAATCTATCTCAATCGATGTTTTTATCAAAATCTGCGTTTTTATGATAACAAGAAGATATTTTTAAGCAAAAAGAGTGTGACTTTTTACTTTTTCTGCCTCACGACGTATAAGCAGCTTTTCTTCATGAGACCTATTCAAAGAATTCAATTCTTCCAGAACTTAGGTCGTACAGCGCACCTATTATTTTAATGGAATCTTCGCGTACTTTTTTAGCGAGGACAGGTTCGAGGTTTCTCAATTGGGCTACCTGCATCAGAATGTTTTCTTTAATGGCAGCTTCCAGAAGGTGCGCCGGATCTTTTATTTTTTCTT
>JANYDR010000385.1 GCA_025363495.1 Cyclobacteriaceae bacterium
ATCTAAAAATCCGGCGGGGTATACGGGTAAGTTTTTAAAGATGGAGTTATAGGTTGACTCGGGCAACCTGCGTCCGGTTACTGGCAACCTGCGACTTGTATCCTGCACCCTGTAACCCTCCCCCCGCCGTTCGTAAAACAATATCCCATTCCCTTCCCGAATCTCTACCTTTACCCTCCAATGGTCAATAAGAACAGGCTATACTGGACACTTCAAGTTGGAGGTTGGATGCTGTACGCACTGATCCAGATCATCGTGAGCGTATATGCATCCGATGGCCAGGGTGTGAGCGCTCAGCGGGTTATCTTTCTTACCTACGAAGCTTTTCTCTGTCTGTTGCTGACTCATTTTTTCAGGAACGCAATCAACTACTGGGGATGGCTTGATGCCAGCATGACCGTTTTAATTCCCAGAGTGATCTTAAGCGTGCTTGTGATGGGTCTTATTATATATTTTATCAGAATACCGGTTTCTATCCCACTTGGAATATACACCAGCAGAAAAGTGTTCGACATTGACAATATTTTCTTCTTCACAGTCATTTACGCTTTCATCTTTTTTTTGTGGTGCGTGTTATATTTTATTTATAATTATTTTGAACGATACAATACATCTCTTAAACTGGAAGCTTCCGTTCGGGAAATAGAGTTGAATAACTTAAAATCGCAGCTTAATCCTCATTTTATTTTTAATGCATTGAATAGCATACGCGCTCTGGTGGATGAGAACCCATCAAAATCCAAACAGGCGATCAATGCACTTTCAAATATTCTTAGAAACTCTCTGACCACGGGCAAGCGTGGACTCACCAAGTTTGAGGATGAACTTAAAATTGTAAAAGATTATTTGGGTCTTGAAAGCATACGTTTTGAGGAGCGTTTGAAAACAGAATTTGAAATTGATCCTGAATCGCGTGATTTTCTGGTGCCTCCGCTTATGATCCAAACATTGGTGGAGAACGGAATAAAGCACGGTATTGCAAAACTCACCGCTGGTGGAGTTATTCAAATGAAAACTTCTGTGCACAACGACAGGCTCGTTGTTCAAATCCGCAATAGCGGCCAGTATATGAATGGCTCCAAGCGAAATTCGGCCGGATTGGGACTTGAAAACACCCGTCAGCGATTAAAACTTATATATGGCGGCAAGGCCTCATTTAGAATTCTGACTGAAAACGATACTTTTGTTTTGACAGAGATAGAAATACCACACCTGAGATAGAATATAGATAATGAAAGCACTGATTGTTGATGACGAGCGCCTGGCGCGGAAAGAGTTGATGAAACTACTGGAGGAACACCCTTCTATTGAAATTGTTGGTGAAGCTCAGAATGCTGATGAAGCCGAGGCAATGATTACCGAACTCAACCCTGATCTCTTATTTCTTGACATTCAGATGCCTGGTCGCACAGGCTTTCAATTGCTTGAGTCACTGGACACCGTACCGCTGGTGGTTTTTACCACCGCATACGATGAGTTTGCAATAAAGGCATTCGAAGTAAGCGCATTGGATTATTTACTGAAGCCAATTACCGCTGAGCGATTGGCAGAGGCTGTTCATAAAATTCAGGAAAAAGAACGCACTCGCTCGGGTCGTGCACGCGATCAAAAGCTTGGTCTTGAAGATCAGGTTTTTGTAAAAGATGGTGAGCGTTGCTGGTTTGTAAGTCTCGCTAACATAAGATTATTTGAATCAGATGGTAACTATATTAAAGTATACTTTGATGCTAATCGGCCGATGATCCATAAGTCATTGAATGCGCTCGATGAGAAACTGGATGAACGTGCTTTCTTTCGGGCAAGCCGCAAACATGTGGTCAATTTAAGTTGGGTAGAAAGTATTGAACCGTGGTTCAACGGAGGATTGATGGTGAAGCTACGTGGAGGAGATAAAGTGGAGGTGAGTCGCCGGCAGGCAGCTAAGTTTAAGGATATGATGAGTCTTTAGTTTGATATTCGACATTCGAAATTGGGCGTTCGACATTACCGCAGCACCAACTCAATCAACTCTTTCTCCACACTCCAATCCCTGGCCAGCTTGAGCATGGCAGTAGCCTCCATCTCGGTTACATAGCCCTTTAGATTATTTGATTCCCAGACCATATTAATGAGTTCAACGCGATTTCCTTTTGGATAATCGCCGATTACCTCATTGAGAAAAGCCCGCGCTCTCTCAAAGGAGGTCAGGTAGTCTTTTTCAATAAATTCGTATGCCCAGCGAAGCTCATCCGGGGCCTCCAATCGTCTGGCAGTATTCTCAAGATCTACTTTCTCCAGCTGGTCCAGCCCATGATAGTGGAATATTACGGCCTTTAACAACAAGTAAACCCTCTTTTCGTCAGAAGTCATAGTGCAATTGAAATGAAAATTAATAACCTCCGCGACAACTCCCAAAGATTTCAAACAGGCAGCATCAGGTCTTCGGCAATTTTATCCGCTACAAGCTTTCCTTTTTGTGTCAGCTTGAGTATGTTCTCTGAGATCACAACAAGATTTTGTTGTTTCAATAACGAGAGATAATCTCCCTTCCGCAAAATAAGATCATCATTCAGTTGAGTCGTTAGAAAATTCAAATCACAGCCCCAAACCGTGCGCAACGTTGTAAGAATATATTCATTGATCTTATTTTCCGGGGAAAGAAGTTCACGTTCAAAGGGTATTTCTTTTTTACCGATAGAACGAATGTACTGTGCATTATTCCGCACATTAAACTGACGTGATATACCATTATACGAATGTGCACTCGGACCAATGCCAAGATAGTGCGCACCTTTCCAATAGCTGCTGTTATGCTTGGAATAAAAGCCTGGCTTACAAAAATTGGATATTTCATATTGTTCATAACCATTATCACTGAGTATGTCCATCAGCATCTCGAACTGACGTGCGGCCGGTTCTTCCTCCATCGGATGCAGTTTTCCGCGCTTGCTCCAGTTTCCAAAAACCGTTCGTTCCTCTATTGTTAGTGCGTACGATGAAATATGTTCTGGAGAAAAAGTAAGGGCTTTTCTGAGAGTCTCTTCCCATATTTTTTCTGAAAGATTTGGTATTGCATATATAAGATCTATGCTGACATTAGTAAATCCTGTTTCACGCACATTCTCCAAACACTGTAATGCTGAATGAGAATCATGGGCCCTGTTCAGAAATTTTAAAAGAGCATCATCAAACGACTGTATTCCAATGCTAAGTCTGTTAATACCTGCTTCGTGCAATTCTTTTAATTTTTCTTTTGTCAGATCATCCGGGTTGGCTTCCAGAGTAATCTCCGCATCAGGAGCTACCGAATAATGAAAATGGATAGTGTTAAATAAAAGATCAATCTCCTGCCTTGTAAGCAGTGAAGGCGTGCCACCTCCAAAATAGATAGTGGTAATAGTTTCCTTTAAATAATCTTTCTGAATGATAAGTTCGTGGGCCATTGCCTGGCAGAGCTCAGAACCCGAACTTCTGTCGGTGGAGAAATGGAAATCGCAGTAGTGACAAGCCTGTTTACAAAAGGGAACGTGAAGGTAAAGTCCTGCCATGGCTGAATTAACAAATTGTTTTTTCGGGAATGCGCTGGTTTAGAATATTTTTGAGCAATGATACGGGTTCTTCTCTTAGTGATAATGCTGGTCAGCCAAATGGTATGGGCAGCGCCCATTGTAGTGAAAGACTTGCGCGCCGGCTGGATGCTTTATAGTGAGAATGCTTATCAGTCCGTAAATGGTTCCTCTTTGTCTGACTTACGGACTATTTATTTTCATGTAAAGGCCCCAATCTTTAAAGGGCAGTATTTATCTCTGGGCAGTACAGAGAACTGGAATCTATTTGTGAATGGAAAACTTATTTACTCCGGAAGGAACGAAAAGTTCAGTATTGACAGTCTGGCGCTTTTGTACAGTCCGGAACTGTTCTTCGGAATTTATTCGGATGTGGGAGTGAGAGTGTTAACAACTCAAATCATTTCCGAAAACTCTTCTCAGGCATTCATTTCCAGAGAAAATGCCGGAAGGCCTCCAACTTTTTTTAGGGACTATGCTATTATTGCCACCGCCGTGTTATCTTTTTTTCTTCTTCTTTTATTCAGGACAAATCCACAGTTGACTCTCGATTATTTTTCTTTTGCAAAAATCTTTTCAGTTCAGGAAAGGAATGAAAACCTATTGGCTTCTCGTATTACGTCCAGTGTAAATTTATTGTTCTACCTGTTTTGTGCCTTGTTGACAGGCTTTTTATTGTCTGCTGTATTTTATTTTGCCAGTTCATACTTTCTGGTTGCAAAGTTCGTAGGCATTCATTCGTTTGGAGGAGCTTTTTTGATGTGGCTTAAGCTTTCCTTATTCATTTTAGTGTTGCTGGCCTCTAAACTTATTATTGTCTTGTTCTTCTCTTCTCTTTTTAATTTCAGGGAAACCGTGAGCTTTCAGTTTTTTAATTTTTTACGTTTCGTTCTGTTTACTGCAGTAGTAATGGCAATGCTCTCGTTAATTTATTTCGTTTTCAAAGGTGGACAGGCAGTCTTTTATGAGCGATTGATCGTATTAGCCCTTCTTCTCCTGAGCGCAGGCTCTGTTATGGTACTTATAAAGTTATTGGCGCGTGCGCCTTTCTCCTTTTTTCATTTATTTTCCTACCTTTGTGTATCGGAAATTATTCCGCTGGTCATCATAATCAAGATATTCTTTTGACTCCCGAACCCGACTTGTGTAGATATGACAGAAACGGTTGTTATTGAAAGGATGCGGAAAGTAAAAAGCATTCTCGTTACTCAGGAAGCGCCGACAGACCCGACTTCTCCCTTCTTCAAGATCGCTGAAAAATATTCGATTAAGATTGATTTTAGGCCTTTCATTCAGGTTGAGCCAGTCCCCGTTAAAGAATTTCGGAAACAGAAAATTGAAATTCTAAATTATACGGCTATAATCTTCACCAGTCGTAATGCAGTGGATCATTTCTTCAGTCTTTGCCGTGAGCTTAAGATTGAGATGCCGGCCGATATGAAGTACTTCTGCATCTCGGAGCAAACCTCTAATTACCTTCAGAAATATATCGTAATCCGCAAAAGAAAAATTTTCACAGGCCTTAAAGATACCCGTGACTTGCTGGAGCTAATTAAGAAGCATAAGAGTGAAAAATTCTTGTTCCCTTGCTCCGACATTCGCAAGAATGATATCCCTGATTTTCTTCGCGAAAATAATTATCATTTTAGTGATTTGCAGGGCAAAGAAAAAAAGCAGAACATAGCTATGTTGAGTACTCGAGTCAATTGGATCATTATTTTGTATATTTAACAATAGTTTCAGTAGACAATTTATTTGCACTAGCCTTATTTTCTTTGTGTATTATTTTCCTGTCAGTTTTATCATCTTGGCTGTCATGGTTATCTTGACCATCACTTTGATTTTGTTCTCTATCAGCAATATTATAAACTTCTTCATTTATCTCAACTTCTTGATCGACTAAAGCCACATTTATTTCATTTTTTTTTGTTGGTTCTTGTTCTTCATCTTCCT